>CANOHR010000148.1 GCA_947565875.1 uncultured Pseudoflavonifractor sp. | reverse complement strand
TGCGCCCTTTTTTCGGCTAGGTGTTCCAATGGTGGCAAAAATATGATATACTGATTACCAGTTTGCAAATATAGGGAGGAGTTCCCTTGAAAACAGATATATTAGGGGTCCAGATCGATGACCTGATCCTGGAGGATGCCGTTAAGGCCGGATGGGCACTGCTGGAGGAGCCTGGTTTTCACTACGTGGTGACCCCCAATCCGGAATTTATCCTCTCCGCCCAAAAGGACGATCCCTTCCGCACGGTCCTCAATCAGGCCGACTTGGCTCTCCCCGACGGCATTGGAGTCATCTACGCCGCTAAGATCCTGGGGCGGCCTCTGAAGGGGCGGGCTCCCGGGATCGATTTTGCCCAGGCATTGATGGCGCGGATGGCTCAAACAGGAAAAAGCCTTTACCTTCTGGGTGCCAAGCCCGGTGTGGCGGAACAGGCGGCAAAAAACCTCCAAAAGACATACCCCGGCCTGAATATCTGCGGTACCCATGACGGATATTTTCAAGAGGACGAGCCTGTCATTGAGGCCGTTAAAGCCGCCGGGGCCGACGTTCTCTTTGTCTGTCTGGGCGCTCCTAAACAGGAGTTCTGGATGGCAAAGAACGGCCCCCTGACCGGCGCCAGCCTGGCGGTAGGTCTGGGCGGCTGCCTGGACGTGTTCGCCGGAACGGTCCAGCGGGCTCCCCAGCTTTGGCAGAAAGCAGGACTGGAATGGCTTTACCGGCTTATCAAGGAACCCAGCCGTATTGGCCGGATGTCCAAGCTTCCCCTCATTTTGGTGGACGCCCTAGGCGCCCGGTTGGGAGGAAAATGACATGAAAAAAGGAACGCTTATCGTCTTCGAGGGAACCGACGGTTCAGGAAAGTCCACCCAGTTCAAGCTTTTGTGCGACAGACTTCTGGCCCAGGGCACTCAGTTTCAGCGTCTGGTATTTCCTCAGTATCAGGAACCCTCCTCCGCCCTATTGCGGATGTATCTTCAGGGGGAGTTTGGCTCCCACCCCTCTGACGTGAATGCCTATGCCGCCTCCACCTTCTATGCGGTAGACCGTTATGCCGCCTGGAAAAAAGTGTGGGGAGCAGGTTATGAGGCCGGGGGACTGGTCCTCTCCGATCGGTACACCACCTCCAATGCCGTCCATCAGGGAGGGAAGCTATCCCAAGGAGAACAGGGCGCTTTTTTTGACTGGTTGTTTGATTTTGAGTACCGGAAGCTGGGACTTCCCCTGCCTGACGCGGTGATCTATCTGGACATGCCCACCGAAAAGTCGGTACAACTCCTCCGCTCCCGGGAGGCAGCTACCCACACCCAGGCGGACATCCACGAGGTGGATACCCAGTATCTTGCCCTCTGCCGCCAGACTGCCCTTCGAGCGGCGGAACACTATGGTTGGCAGCGGATCTCCTGTGTGGACGGTGAGGGAAATATCCGTCCTATCCCGGAGATCCACCAGGAGATCTGGAGAGTCCTTCTGGATAGCATTCCCACTTTACAAGTATTGTAAGGAGGCTATTTGTCATGGTTTGTGTTTTGTTGGGCCACGGCTTTGAGGAGTCGGAGGCCATCGTTCCCATCGACCTTCTCCGCCGGGCAGAGGTAGAAGTCTCCCTTACCAGTCTGGAGGGGGACAGCGTTACCGGCTCTCACGGGATCGTCGTAAAGGCAGACAGCGCCCTGTCTCAGATCGACCCGGACTCGGTAGAGTTGGTTTTTCTCCCCGGCGGGTTGGGGGGCGTCAAGGCCCTGTCCACCGATCCCCGGGTCTCCCAGTTGGTCCGGCATGTGCTGGACAAGGGCGGCTATGCCGCCGCCATCTGCGCCGCCCCCACCCTTCTGGCCCGTTGGGGACTGTTGGAGGGGAAACGGGCGGTCTGCTACCCCGGTATGGAAGATGAAATGAAAGGCGCCCTGCCCCAGCCCAGCGTACCCTACGTAATAGACGGGCACATTATCACCGGAGAAGCCGCCGGAGCGGCCTTCCCCTTCGGTCTTAAGCTGGTGGAGCTTTTAAAGGGAGCCGACGCTGCGCGGAGGGTGAAGAATGCCGTCCACTATCACGGCTGAAAAGGCCGCCCTTCGAAAGTCTGTCAAGAACATTTCCCTTGCAGAAAAAGAGAAGCGGGAAAGCGATACACTCCTGCTCCGGCGCTTTTTGGCTCTGCCACAGGTGGCAGAAAGCGCCTCTTTCCTTCTATACTACGGCGTAGGGTCGGAGCCGGATACCGCCCCTCTATTAAAGGCGCTTCTTTCCCAGGGGAAGGAGGTCGCCCTTCCCCGTTGTCTCCCCGACGGAGGGATGGAAGCACGGCGTTATCAAGGGCAGGTCCGGCTTGTTTCCAACGCTTTTGGGATCCCGGAGCCGGACGAGGCCTGTCCCCTTGTTTCCCGGGAGGCGTTGTCCCTGATCCTGGTCCCCGGACTATGCTTTGACGAAAACCGGTTTCGCCTGGGGCACGGAGGCGGCTATTATGACCGTTATCTTGACCGCTTTGACCGTCTTACTGTGGCCCTGTGCAGAGACAGGTTTCTCTTCCCCACCCTGCCCGTTGAGAGCCACGACCGTCCGGTGGATGTCCTGCTTACCGAGACCCGGTGCCTGTCCCTTTTTGAACAGGCGAAAAGCGGGGCTTAGCCCCGCTTTCCATGTAGCCCGGCTCAGCAGCAGCCGTCGTTGCACCCGCAGCCACAGCCACCGCAACCATTGTTGCAGCCACAGCCGCAGTTATTGCCGCCCCAGCCGCCGCAGCAGCACAGAAGCAGGATGATGATCAGGATGATCCAGCAGCAACCGCCGCCCCAACCGTTGTTCCCACAGCACATAGAAACTTCACCTCGTTGTTTATTTGACGGTTTGGAGTCCCTTTCAAAGCGTTCTCCGTTCCGCCATCCGTAATATTCTATGCCCCCCCTCTTCTTCTGGTTCCAATGATAGGGCAAGAAACCATCAGGAGTGATCCCAAATGCCACAAGAATCTTATGAACATCGTTCTCCTACTCCCCGCTCCGGCTCCTCCGCCCGGGGTTCCGGCAGCGCGCCCCGCCGCCGGAGAAGACGGCGGAGAATGAATCCCCTGCTTTACATTCTGTTGGTGGTGGCGGTCTCCGCCCTGCTGGCAGGGCTTGCCTGGCTTTGGGCGGGGGATGTATTTGCTCTGAACAAAGCCCCTGTCAGCGCCACCGTTACCCTGCCGGAGGATATCTTCACCCAGCATGAGGAAACGGTGGAGACCAAGCAGAAGGACGGCTCGGTAAAGTCCTCGGTCCAGACGGTCTCCGTGGCCGATATGGGCTATGTGACGGATCTTCTGGAGGAGAAAGGACTCATCGAGTATAAATTTCTCTTCCGGCTCTTCTCCTCCATCGCCCACTCCAGCCGGAAGCTGACTCCGGGCACCTATGAACTCAATACCGACATGGACTACAACGCTCTTATAAATTCCATGTCCGCCCGTTCAGGAAGCCGGAAAACGGTGAGCGTTACCATCCCCGAGGGCTATACCCTGGATCAGATCTTTGCCCTTCTGGCCCAGGAAGGGGTCTCCACCACCGCCACGCTC
>CANOHR010000147.1 GCA_947565875.1 uncultured Pseudoflavonifractor sp. | reverse complement strand
CACATCGGTATCATAGACCGGGTTTCCGCCAAACAGCCTTTCGCTGAAATACTCCATGGCCGCATTGGCAAGGCCGAGAAGCACCTGCTGCCCCTCTCCGTAGCCCTTCGCCCTAGCTTCCTGAACTCCGCCGCCAAAGGAACGGGCCAGCATGGGGAGCATAGCGCTTCCTCCCGTAGCCAGGGCAAGAGCGGCGTCTCCTCCCATCTGGCTCACCGCCGCCCCGGCCTTTACCAGCATTTTTCCCATGGGGTCAAGGCCCTCCTGGGCTTTGGCGATATCCTGGGCTCCGCTTTCCGAGATCCTATCGGCAAAGCCCTGCATTCCCTGGGCATAGCCCCTTGTTCTGTCTCTTACCTCATTCATCATACCGAGAAGCTTTTCCTTCTCTTTTTCGTCCCCAATAAACTTATCCAGTTGATCTTCCATTCCTTCATAACCGGGAAACAGGATCGTTTTCCCCGCCTGGGCCATACTCCCCGCATACTGCTTTCCGGCCCCGGAGAGGGTAAGTCCCATCCGTTCTCCCACAGAAGGAAACGGCAGGGCGGCGGAGGCCTCTCCCAACTCCCGCATCCGCGCTTCTCTTTCCTGTTCCTCCCTGCTTTTCAGCGCTTCCGATGAAGCGGCATAGGAGGACGCCACTGAGGAGGGTTCGGGAGGCCTCCTTTCCCCGAAGGATGCGGCATAGGAGGACATGGTATCCCCCACCAGCGCCTTACGCGCTTTTTCATACCGGGATACCGCTTCCGCCTGCGGTCCCTCCATCGTCTGGTCTTCCTGCTCCTCCACGGGAATGGATCTGGCCGCTATCTCGTCCTTTTGGTTTTCCAGGATCCCTTTCCAGTTCTGGAGTATCCGGATCCGCCCCGCCTCCTCGCTGTTAGGGAAAGCATCCTCCATATTGGAATAGATCTTTTTTATCAACCCATCTGCCCCGGCGATCTCTTCCCCCAGAACCTTATGCCACAGTTTTAGATCTGCGCCGGTGGTCTGATGGGGCTGTTGCCGGGTCTCCCCGTGTAACTCCCCCGTCTCATTGCGTCCCTCCGGGGTGGAGAGGAAAGAGTAGGGGGAGAAGGACGGAAGGGAAGGGACGGGCCGCCGGGGACAGCGGCCCCTACATTTTTTTGGAATTGCCGCTTTGGCTTCAGATACTCCGGATCCTGGGCCGCCGCCGCGTAGGTGGATGCGGGTTGGGGAGACAGGGATGCGGTCCCCATGGAGTCTGTTTCTGTATACTTGGGCTGGTCCTGCTTACCTTGGGACGGCTGGGAGGGGAGGGCTGTCCCCTCCCGTCCCAGGCTTCCCATCCCAGAGCCCAGATGGCCCTTTACCGGATCTATGGAGGGGAGCTTATCCCTCTCCCACGGTGCCTTTTTCCAGCCTGTGCCCATCGTACTACTTTGCTTCATCCTGTTTTATCCCCGTATTCCGGGCGCTTCTCAAAGACCCAGCTTGTCCGCCTGGGCCCTATAGCCGGCGCTCTCCCGGTCCATCAGCTTGGCGGTGGCGGCGTCCTGGTCCATGGACTGCTCCAGCACGTCGGCCACGCACTTGGGGACCTGCACGCTCTCCCCCCGCTTGATCTGGAAGCTTCTGCCGTTGATGGCCACGAACACGTCGTCCTTATACCGCTCGTTGTCCTTGAACAGCCGGATGGTGACCATCTCCTCCCCCTCCAGCATTCCCATGCCGTTCTCGTTCTCTTTGACTGCCTTACTCATATTTAGTTTCCTCCTGCTTTTATGATTTGTTTTCTGATTAGTCGTCCCTCCCCCGGGGCCTTTCCCCAGGGGAGGAAACATGTGTACCGGGCAAAACGCCCTTTACGCGGTGAAGGTGCTGGTAGTCTCCACCCGGACCATGTAGGCCTCCACCAACCGCTCGGCCACCTTGGTGGCCTTCCAGCCCGCAGTGGCGCGCTGATCCAGGGGATCAGAGGTTCCGGCGGAACCAAGCTGCTTGATGATGTGCTGAAGCCCACCGCCGGTGATCTCGGTGACGCCGTAGGCGTCGCCGCCCAGGATCAGGGTGGAGTACACGTCCCGGCCCCCGGCGCCCGCACCGGTAAATACCTTGGCCTCGCTGGTCTCCACAAACCGCACGCCCTCGATCCTACCGATCTCGCCGGCGTAGATCCCCTCGGGGTCAGCGTAGGTCTTCACATTGACCCACTTGGGATCGCTCATCAGGTCATAGGAAACGTCAGGGTGGATGATGCCCACATAGCTGCCGTTGATCCGGGGGGCGTTCATCACCTTCAGGAACCGCACCGCCTTGCGGACGGCGTCCACGGTAAGGTAGTGGTTCTTCTCGGGATCGGCGTCCCCGCCCACCAAGGCGGCGCGGCTGGTGACCTGACCTTCGGCATACTGCACGTTGGTGCCGCCGTTCAGGACCTCCCGTGTGATGGTGTCCAGCGTCCGGCCCGCCTGGGAACCCAGCAGCTTGGTGGCCTCCACCAGGTTGTTGTCCACGGCGGTGAGGATCAGCATATCGCTCAACTCGATAAAGCCGCCGTACTGCTTTACCGTGGCGGTGACCACACCCATGGACAGCTTCTGTCCGTCGGGGGTCACACCCTCGGTCAGGGGAGTGAGGGCCTTGGGCAGGGGATCATACTTCCGGAACTCAATGGTCTTGCCACCGTTCACAGGAATGGTATGCTTCTGGCCGAACTGATCGTGGACCAACTCGGGCTCGGCCATGTCGATGAGATAGTCGGAATAGTAGGTCTTCATCTCTCCGGCCAGGTCCTGGCCCGCGCCGGTCTGAGTGGTCACATTGGTGTTGCCGTCAAACAGGTTCAGCATGACAGGCAGCAGAATAAGGTCTTTCCAGTTGTTTTTCATGTTTGTTTTCTTCCTTTCTTTTCTCGGTTTTGTTTTGTTGCCGCCGGGTCAGAATGTGATCTTTTCTCCCCGTGCGGCCCGCCGGGCGATCTCCGCCCGGTCCTTTCTGGTCAGTTTGCTTACATCCCCCTTCACGGTAAAACCGCTCTGGGCGGCGGTGCCGTTCTCCGCCGGGCGAACGCCCTTGGCCCGGATCCCGGCCACCACCTGTCTTTCCATGTTTTTGGCCGCCGTCTCCGCCACACGCGCCTTGATCTCATCCATGTGGATGACCTCATAGGCGTGGCGCACGGGGATGCCGGACCGGAGAAGGGCCCGGAACCGGGGCTCCCGGACCTCCGCGGCCAGGTCAAAGCCGGAGTACAGCTTTTGAAGTTCCTCCCCCTCCTTGTACCATTTCTGAAGCTGCCCTTCCATCTTTTCCTGAAGCCGTCTCTGTCGCTGGGCGTCCAGCCGCTCCCGGTTCTCATCCCGGAACCTCTGAAGCCGCTTATATTGCTCTACGCTCATACCGGCCTCCTTTGCCGCCCGGATCCAGTAGGCATTGTCCTTGTCGATGGCCCCTTTCAGCTTTTCCGTGTCTCCATCCGCAATGCCGTACCGCTCCATCAGCAGGTCCAGAATGGACTGACTTTTTCCCAGCCGCTCCTCCAGGATCTTGGTCTCCTTGAAGCGCCGGGTGATGATATTCTGTGTGTCCTTGGTGTAAAAATCCTTGAACTCCCCGTTTATCA
>CANOHR010000146.1 GCA_947565875.1 uncultured Pseudoflavonifractor sp. | reverse complement strand
ACGAGGGAAAATTCACCGGAGAGATGACCATGGAGGAGATGATCGACTTCTGCGCTCCCCTGATGTCCAAAGTGAACCCCGGCATGACCGAGGCCGATGCCAAAGAGCAGATGAAGACCTTCTTCCCCCAGCTTCTGCGGTGGAAAAAGTCCAGCATGTAAGCGTTGGGGCGGCCTTCGGGCCGTCCCTTTTTCCTATCCACCGAAAATTTTTTGATTTTTGGAAATGAAAATCTCTTCCTCGGGAATCTAATGGGTGAAGAAAGGAGGCGATGGGCTTTGAGCGAACAGGAGTTTGTCCGGCACTCGGAGGAGTTGAAGACCCGGCTCTACCGTACTGCCCTGCTCTATCTGGGCAGCGAGACCGCTGCCGTGGACGCGGTGGACGAGGCCGTTTACAAGGGGTTTCTGGCCCGAAAAAAGCTGCGGCAGCCGGAATTTTTCGCCACCTGGCTTACCCGGATCCTGATCAACGTCTGCAATACCGAGTTGCGGCGGAGAAAGCGGGAGACCGCCACCGACGCCCTGCCCGAGACCACCGTGGAGGAGTTTGACGCCCTGCCTCTTAAGGAAGCGGTGGAGCGGCTTCCCCTGGAGGTCCGGGCAGTCATCGTTCTGAGGTACTTTACCGGCCTTACCCTGGCTGAGACCGCCGCCGCATTGGATGTGCCTCCCGGCACCGTATCCACCCGTCAGCGGAAGGGGCTTGCCCTTTTGCGCCTGGAATTGGAGGATGACCTATGAACCGAAACGAGGAATATTTTGCCCTTTTAGCCCAGCTTGAACGGGAGGCCCCCGCCTCCTTGGAGGACTGTGGGGAGAGAGCCCGAAAAAAAGCCAGGTCCCGCCGGGGCTGGAGGGTCTCCCTGGCCTCCCTGGGAGGGATAGCCGCCGCCTTTGTGTTGATGGTAAACCTCTCCATTCCCTTTGCCATGGCCTGCGCCCGGATCCCCGGTCTCAGGGAACTTACCGCCGCCGTTGCCTTTGCTCCCAGCCTGAAGGCAGCGGTGCAAAACGATTTTCTCCAATATATCGGCCAGGAACAGTCCAACGGAGAACTGACCATGAAGCTGGACTATCTCATTTTTGACCGTGCCCAGCTTCACTTCTTCTATTCGGTCAACGGCGGAGATTACGACAGTTTCCACGTTCTGCCCACCATTACCGGCCCTGACGGGGAGGAGCTTCAGGGCTTTGGTATCACCAGCGGCTCCGCCCAGCCGGGGGCTCTGGCCGATTTCGGCGTCAACTTCAACGAGGGTTTCCAGGCTCCTCAGGCCCTGCGGCTCACCTGCAAGGTGAAGGCCCGGAAGGAGGATATAGGCGAGGCTCCGGCCCCCTATGACCAGAAGGACCCCAGAGACCTGGGCGTGGTGGCCACCTTCGTCTTTGACCTGACCCTGGATCCCCGCTTTACCGCCCCCGGCCGGACCTATGAGCTGAATGAGTGGGTCACCGCCGATTCCCAGCGGCTTCTTGTCCAGTCCCTGGAGGTCAACCCTACCCACGCCCGACTGACGGTGTCCTTTGACGAGAACAACTCTGCCTGGTGTACAGGGCTTGACTTCTACCTCACCGACAGTCGCGGAAACCGCTATGAGTCGGGAAGCCATGTGGGCAGCAACAGCACTCTGGTGTCCTCCGGCTCCGGAGAGGAGGGTGTGGTGGTCTATTATCTGGAAAGTCCCCATTTTACCGGGAAGGCCCCCTACACCCTTCACATTACGGGAGCGGACTGGCTGGACAAGGGCAAGGAGTGGGTGACGGTAGACCTGGAAAGGGGGACTGCCCAAGGCTTGCCCGAGGGCTCTCGGTTGGTCTCTGTTTTACGGGCGGGAGAGGATCTGTGCCTTTCCTTCTCTACCCCCTATCAGCAGAACCGGCAGTTTTTCTCTTGGGCCTTCCGTGACGAGGAGGGGGCCGAGTTCCACATCTCCTCCGGCAGCTACTACAAGCAGGAAAATGAGGACGGCTCCATCACCGTGGTGGAGGAATTCTCCCTGCCCGACTACTCCGGCTCCAGCCTAGGAATGAAGCTGAATTATACCCGGGCGGTGGAGTTTGAGGAGGAGGTCTCTATAGGAATAGGGAAGTAAATAAAAAATTCTCTTTCCATTTCAGGAATAACCTCCTTTACGCCAGTGAAAACTAGGGGCAGTTCAAGCTGGTTTTCAGCCAATAAGGAGGTTTTTTCTTTGAAACAGCGTTTGCTTCGTCGATCCCTGGCCCTTTTGTGCGCCGGGGCTCTGTCCTTCGTGCTGCCTGCCGCCGCCCTCTTTGGGGGAAGTGGAGAGGCGGAACCTGTCGGTGTGGCCGCCTTCTCCAAAAATGGGCTCACTGACCGGCCCATCTCCTTCTCCGTTCAAGATTTTCAGGTAAACGGAGACGCCCAACTCAGTTCCATTCTTGTCACCTCTCTTCCCGATCCATCCGCCGGTATGCTTACCATCGGGAACCAGGCGGTCCCCCTGGGAAGCGAGGTCGCCCTCAGCGCCATTGACGGCCTACGCTTTACTCCCCTGTCCTCCCCTATGCTCTCCGCCACCTCCTTCACCTTTGCCCCCGTTTTTGCCGGAGGGCTCACAGGGGAGGATGTGACGGTAGGGCTCTATCTGCTGGCCAGCGCCAACGAATCGCCGGTGGCGGAGGATCTGGAACTTTGCACCTATAAGAATGTGGAGATCCAGGGAACCTTTGCCGGGGTAGACCCAGAGGGGGACCTGCTCACCTTCCGGCTTATCAGCAAGCCCGCCCGGGGAGCGGTCACGCAGGCCGAGGAGGGTTCCGCCCAGTTCACCTACACGCCCTATGAAAATAAGACCGGCAAGGACGCCTTCACCTATGTGGCCATAGATGCGGTAGGCAACACCTCCGCTCCCGCCACCGTATCTATCCGGATTGAGAAACAAAAGACCAAGGTAACCTACTCTGATATGACCGGAGTGGAGGGACACCGGGAGGCAGTGCGCCTTGCCGAGGCCGGACTTCTTATCGGGGAGCAGATGGGACAGCAGTATCTCTTCCACCCCGAGCAGCCGGTAAGCCGGGCCCAGTTTACCGCCTTGTGCATGGCCGCAGTGGATATGGATGTGATGAAGGAGGCCACCATCACCGGCTTTGCCGATGACGAGGCCATGGCTGGCTGGACAAAACCCTATGTGTCCTCCGCCCTCCGTTCCGGCCTTGTCCAGGGCTCCTTTGATGAGGAAGGCCGGGTGGTCTTCCAGGCCGACGCCCCTATCACCACCGCAGAGGCAGCAGTCCTTCTCAACCGAACTCTCCGCGTCACCGATGTGGCGGAGACCTTTTCCGGGGAGGATACCCCCGCCTGGTGTGCCCAGGCCGTAGCAAACCTTTCTAGCTGCGACGCCCTGCCCTCCTCCGCTGTACTGGAGGAACCCCTCTCCCGCGCCCAGGCCGCCATGATGCTTTCCGCTGCATTAAATGTAACTCAGGCCCGGGAAAGCCGTGGCTGGTTTCAGTGGGAATAACATTTCGTTTCTGAACTAAAAACATTCCCGGCCCTGGTTTTCAGGGCCGGGAATACTCGTTTTTGTATTTTTTTATAAAATGTGAATACAAATTTTTATATTG
>CANOHR010000145.1 GCA_947565875.1 uncultured Pseudoflavonifractor sp. | reverse complement strand
ACATGGTGAGGGCTTCCTCCTGGTCGTGGGTCACATAGATAAAGGTGATGCCCACTTCCCGCTGGATCCGCTTCAGCTCCACCTGCATATCCTTGCGGAGCTTCAGGTCCAGGGCGGCCAAGGGTTCGTCCAGCAGCAGTACCTGGGGCCTGTTGACGATGGCACGGGCGATAGCCACCCGCTGCTGCTGGCCGCCGGAAAGGGAAGAGGCGCTGCGCTTTCCGTAACCGGGCAGATTCACAAGCTCCAGGGCCTCTTCTACCCGGCGGGTGATCTCGGCCTCAGGGACCTTGGCGATCCGCAGACCAAAGGCGACATTTTCAAAGATGTTCAGGTGGGTGAACAGGGCGTACTTCTGAAATACTGTGTTCACCTGCCGTTTATAGGGCGGCAGATCGTTGCATCGTCGGCCGTCAAAAAAAACGTCCCCGGAGGTAGGCTTTTGAAACCCACCAATGATCCTCAGCGTGGTGGTCTTGCCACAGCCGCTGGGGCCCAGGAGCGTTAGAAACTCTTTATCGTTGATGTAGAGATTGAGATGATCGAGAACGATCTCGTCGTCGAATTGCACGACGCAGTCCGATAAACGGATCAACTCCTTGGACATGTATCCTCCCCCATTCCTTTAGGTAGATGAAAGGACGTACCCAACCGACGGTTGGGTACGTCCTTTGTCGAGACATAATATACATGCTGCGGGGGGAAAAGTCAATATGTTTGTCGAAGAAATTTTAGGGCTGTGAGGCGTTATTTTTTCTGATTGCTGCCGTCCTTGGGGCGGTCCGGAGCGCCGGGGGCGGTCTTCGGCGTCTTTTCCTTCGGGACGGGGGCGTCGGGGGAGGGGTTGATGATGATGGTGTCCCCCTCCTTGCCCTCTCCGGCGGCCAGCTTTCCTCCCAGAAGCCCCGCCAGGAAAGCCTTCAGGTCGATGCCCATACCGGCGGTGAAGCCCTCGGTGATCTGGGTGGTGCCGTTGACGATGTCGGAGAGGAGCTTGGCACTGTTGCCTTCGCCGTACATGGTGATCTTATCCACCTTGGAAAGAGGCTCGGCCACACCGCGGGCGATCTCGGGCAGGGCGGCCATGATCATCTCCACCACGGCGGCCTGGCCATATTTCGCCATGGCCTCCGCCTTCTTGTCGATGCCTTCCGCCTCGGCCAGAGCCTTAGCCCGGATGGCCTCCGCCTCCGCCTTACCGACGGCGGAGATACCGGCGGCCTCCTGCTCCTTGGCAAACTTGGCGGCTTCTGCCTGACGCTTGACCGCCTCGGCGGCCTTCTCCTGCTCAAAGAGTCGTGCCTCAGCCTCTTTTTGGCGCTTGAAAAGTTCGGCCTCTGATTCCTGCTGCTGGCGGTAACGCTCGGCGTCGGCCTTGGCCCGGACCTGGGCGTCCAGGGTCTGCTTGGTCACGTCTACCTCTTTGGCCTTCAACTCTGCCTCCCGCTCCGCCTTGGCAATGTCGGCGTTGGCGGAAGCTACCTCGATGGTCTTGCGCTGGGCCTGCTCCTGAATGGAGTAGGCGGCGTCGGCCTCCGCCTTTTTTACGTCCGCCTGCTGCTTCAGCTCCGCCTCCCGAATGGCGAGGGAGGTCTGCTTCTCGGCGATCTCCATATCGGACTGGACCTTGGCGTCGTTGGCCTCCTTGGCGGCCTGGGCCTGTGCAATGGCGATGTCCCGGTCGGCCTGAGCCTTGGCGATGGAAGCGTCCTTCTTGATCCGGGAGACATTGTCGATGCCCAGATCGTCGATGACTCCGTTCTGGTCGCTGAAGGACTGGACGTTGAAGCTCATAAGCTCCAGCCCCATCTTGGCAAGGTCGGGTACGGCGTTGGCCTGGACCCGCTCGCCAAAGGCCTTCCGGTCAGTGACCATTTCGGACAGCTTCATCTGGCCGATGATCTCCCGCATGTTGCCCTCCAGGGTATCCTGGACCCGGCTGATAATGACCGTCTCCTTCTCATTGAGGAAAAACTTGGCCGCCAAAGCCATCATCTCCGCGCTTTGCCCAATGCGGATCTTGACGGTGGCGTCTACCTTCACGTTGATGTACTCGGCATTGGGCACATAGTCGGTGGTTTTTACGTCCACGGAGAACATCTTAAGAGACAGTTTATCCAGCCTTTCCAGGAAGGGGATGCGGACTCCGGCCTTTCCGATAAGAGTCCTGGGCTTACGGAAGCCGGAAATGATGAAGGCGGTGTCGGGGGGAGCCTTCACATAGCCCAGACATAGGATCACGATGACAAAGATCGCGATAATGACGGCGGGAATAAATCTGAGAAATACTTCCATGGGAAACCTCCTGTTCTGATTATTGTGTTGTGGTGAATGCCCTTACGTATCGGGCGTCGAAGTTTGTCGAGTTCTCGACGCTCATAGTATAGCATATTGTTAAAATATTGTCAATATTCGGGAGTTAAAAATATTCGTTGACAAAGTCTATGCTCTCCGGGGGTACCGTCAGTACCTTGCCCTTCAGATATTCCAGTTCTCCCGCGTCGGTAGGGAAGTCGAAGCGGAGCTTGTAGGACCAGAGGGCCTGGCCCTTCCGTTCCAGCTTCTCATTGTCCGCGCGGCGGCCATATTTGCCGTCTCCCGCCAGGGGATGGCCCGCGTCGGCGAACTGGGCCCGGATCTGGTGGGTCCGCCCGGTAAGAAGCTCGCACTCCACCAGAGAGAGGCCCTTCTTCACCTGAAGGGTCCGGTAGCGGGTACGGGCGGAGCGGCCTCCGGGGACAGGCTTTTTGTAGACAGTCACCTGCTTTTTCTTCTCATCCTTAAAAAGAAATCCGCTGAGTTCCCCCTGGGGAGGGACCATCTTGCCTATCACAACGGCCAGATAAAACTTGGAGATCTCCCGGTCACGGATCTTATCGTTCAGGATCCGCAAGGCCGGGGCGGTCTTGGCGGCGATGACCAGTCCGCCGGTATTTCGGTCGATCCGGTTGCAAAGGGCCGGGGCAAAGGCGTTCTCCCACCGGGGGGACCACTCCTTCTTTTGATAGAGGTAGGCCTGGATATGGGTGATAAGAGTGGAGACATACTCATGCTCGTCCGGGTGGCACAGAAGCCCCGGTCGCTTGTTGCACACGATAATATTTTCATCCTCATATACGATGTCCAGCTGGGGCTTAAAGACGGAGAGAAAGGCGTTGTCCTCCGCGGGAGCGTCAAAAAACTCATCATTGATGTAAAGCTGCAAACAGTCTCCCATGTTCAGCCGGTAGTCCCGCTGTGAGCCCTTGCCGTTGACCTTTACCCGCTTCAGGCGGATATACTTCTGAGCCAGGGGAGCGGGGAGGAGGGGCACGGCCTTGCCCAGCCACCGGTCCAGCCGCTGGCCCGCGTCATTTTTGGCGATGGTGAATTCCTTCATGGCGGTCTCTCCTCCTTTTGAAAATATTGTAGCATACGACAAGAAAAAAGTGAAGAAAGTATTTGACACCGGAGGAACTTTTCGTTATAATATCATCTGCACCGTTGTGAGGAGAAGATCATGAGACTTGATTTACGCCCTATCATCCATGTCCCCGGCGCTTACCGGGATTTTTCCTATGAGTTGGATCTTTCCCAAGTGAAGCTCTTCGGGGAGAAGCC
>CANOHR010000144.1 GCA_947565875.1 uncultured Pseudoflavonifractor sp. | reverse complement strand
TAAAGCGGCAAAGCCGCTAACGGCTGTCCGATAGAACCGGCCCCTACGAAGGTGGACAATGCGTAGGGGCGGGTTCCAAACCCGCCCACCCAGGGATGGAACCACCTATAAATTTATATTTATCTATTCTATTTATGATATTTCGACCCGCTGTTGATCTGAAATCCCCGGTAAAGCTGCTCCAGCAGCATGACCCGGGCCAGATGGTGGGGGAAGGTCATGGGAGACATGCTCATCCTGACCCAGGCCTCGCTTTTCAGGGCTTCGTCCAGTCCAAAGGAGCCTCCGATCAAAAAGACCAGATGCTTGGCGGGGTTATTTTCCCAGGTGCGCAGATGGACGGCCAGATCCTTGCTGGAGTGGAGCTTGCCTTCAATGCACAGGGCCACTACCTGTGAATTGGGCGGGATCCTGGAGCGAATGGCATCCGCCTCTTTGCGAAGAGCCGCTTCGATGAGGGCCTGAGAGGGGGTCGGGGGCAATTTTTCCTCAGGAAGCTCTATGATCTGAAGGCGGCAGAAGGGAGAAAGGCGTTTGTTGTATTCCGCCGCTGCCTCTATGTAAAATTTCTCCTTCATTTTGCCCACGCAGATCAGTGATACATTCATCATGGTTCATACCTCATAGCGCTCGGACGTGGTGCTTCTGGGGGCTACCGCCAGAGTCACGGTTTCAAATCCCCCGGCGCACAGGGCCTGCCGGGTCGTCTCAAAGGCCCGTGCCGGAGAATTGTTTTCTGCCGACAGGTGGGCCAGGACCACCGTATGGGCCCCTGCCTGCGCGCATTGAAGGGCCAGGGCGGCTCCCGCCTCGTTGCTTAGGTGGCCCTTGTCCCCCAAGATCCGGGCCTTCAAGTAGATGGGATAGGGCCCCGACTGGAGCCACTCCACGTCATGGTTGCTCTCACAGACCACCGCCTGGGAACCCAGAACTCCGTCCAGTACCTCATCGGAGATATAGCCCAGGTCGGTGACCACCGCGGCCCGCCGACGGTCGGCGGTGAAGGTAAAGCCCATGGGTTCCGCCGCGTCATGGCTGGTGGAGAAGCTGTCCAGTCGGTAGGGGCCTGCTCGCGTCCCCTCTCCGGGGGAGACGGGGCAGATCAGGTCCTCCAGCCCCGCCATGCGGTAACAAAGCTGTCGGGCGGTACCGGGACTGGTGTAGACAGGCAGGGAAAACTGCTTTGTGAGAACGGCAAGGCCGGAAATGTGGTCGGAATGCTCGTGGGTGATACAAACGCCCAGCAATTCCGAGGGTTCCACTCCGAGGGAGCGGAGGGCGGTGGTGATCCGGCGGCAGGAGATACCGGCGTCCACCAGAATGTGGGCGCCATTGTGGGAGATCAGAATACAGTTGCCGGAGGACCCGCTGGCCAGGGTGTGGATTTCCATAGGTGTACTCCTTTATGTAAGGTGGGGTAGCGTTACCGGGAGAGTCATCAAAAAAGCGGCGGCTTACGCCGCCGCTTCCCTTTTCCGATGTCAACCCACTTGGGCGGCCTTGTCCTCGTCGGGGGTGACCACCACCCGGATGTCGGCGCCAATGCTAGAAAGCTTTCGAACAATGTCTTCATAGCCCCGTTCAATGTGCTGGATCTGGCCTATGACAGTAGAGCCCTGGGCCGCCAATCCCGCGATAATAAGAGCGGCGCCCGCCCGCAGGTCGCAGGCCTCCACCGTGGCTCCGGTAAGTTGGGGAACGCCTTCAATCACGGCGATCTTGCCATCCACCTGGATATGGGCCCCCATGCGGCGGAACTCATCCACGTAACGGTAGCGGTTGTCCCAAACGCCTTCGGTAAGGACGCTGGTGCCCTGGGCCATACACAGGCAGGCCGCCACCTGGGGCTGCATATCGGTAGGGAAGCCGGGATAGGGAAGGGTCTTCACATTGGTGCGGTAGAGTTCGCCCGACCGGCTGACCCGCACCGCGTCATCCAGTTCCTTTACCTTCGCCCCCATCTCCATCAGCTTGGCGGTAATGCATTCCAAATGCTTGGGGATCACATTTTTGATCATCACGTCTCCACCAGTAGCGGTAACAGCGGCCATGTAGGTGCCCGCCTCGATCTGGTCGGGAATAATGGAGTAGATCCCGCCCAGCAGGTGATCCACGCCGCGGATCTTAATGACGTCGGTGCCCGCGCCCATAATGGAGGCGCCCATGGAGTTCAAAAAGTTGGCCAGGTCCACAATGTGGGGTTCTTTGGCGGCATTTTCGATCACGGTGGTCCCCTGAGCCAGGGTGGCGGCAATGATCAGGTTCATGGTGGCGCCCACCGAAACCATATCCATATAAATGGTATTGCCCTGAAGCCGCCCGTCCCGGGCCTTGGCCCGGATCAGCCCCCCCTTGACCTCCACCTCGGCACCCATGGCGGCAAGGCCCTTGATATGCTGGTCAATAGGGCGTCCGCCAAAATCGCAGCCGCCGGGAGGGGGGACCTCCGCCGAGCCAAACCGGCCCAGCAGGGCGCCGATGAAGTAATAGGAGGCCCGGATCTTTCTGGCCAGAGCGTCGGGGACGCCAGCGTTGCGGATGTGGGAGCAGTCAATGTCCACCGTAGTCCGGTTCACCGTCCGTACGTCGGCACCCAACTCCTGGAGGATGTTTAAGATCAGGGTCACATCGCTGATCTGGGGAATATTCTCAATGCGGCAAACGCCGTCCACCAAAAGGGCGGCAGGAAGAATGGCCACCGCCGCGTTTTTCGCGCCGGAGATCTCCACCGTCCCATAGAGGGGCTTGCCGCCATGAATCACATATTTTGTCAAGAGAAGCCCTCGCTCTCCCGCCGGGCACACATCCGGCAGCTATAGTCAAGCCCCGTCAAAGACCGGGCTGCTTATCTATTGTAACCAACCCTGCGCAAATTTACGCAAAATGACCCTGGCACGAGGTGAAAAGCCGCCGCGCTTATCAGGATCTAAAACGACATCCTATCCGTTCACGGACATTATAGCATTGCTTCCCTGGGAAAGTAAACCCCTTTTGGAAACTTTCCACCGGAATGTGAAAAATTTTGCGAGAAGGGAAGGGCGCTTTGAAGGATATGACAAAACAAGGGTCCCGTCCCACATATTTTAGGGTGGCAGAATGTGGTGGAATATGCTATAATTGTTTCAATTATAAAAATGGGGGGATATTTGGTGAAGCTCTTTGAGGAAACGGTAGATCAGAAGGTAGTCTACAAGGGACGGATCGTGACGCTGCGGACCGATATCGCCCGGTTGGAGAACGGTCGGATGGCGGGCCGGGAGGTGGTAGAGCATCCCGGCGGGGTGTGCGTCCTGCCTTTGGAGGAGGACGGCACCACCTACCTGGTGCGCCAGTTCCGCTATCCCTTTGGCGAGGTCACCGAGGAACTGCCCGCGGGGAAGCTGGATGGTCCGGAGGATCATGAGAAGGCGGGGCGGAGGGAACTGAGTGAAGAGATCGGCTGCGAGGCGGGGGAACTCATCTATCTGGGAAAGCTGCTGGCCTCCCCCGGTTTCTGTACTGAAGTCCTTCATATGTATCTGGCCCGGAAGTTGAAGCATGGCGAACAGCACCTGGACGAGGGGGAATTTCTGGACGTTACGCCCATTCCCTTTGCCCGGTTGGTGGAGCGGGTGATGACGGGGGAGAT
>CANOHR010000143.1 GCA_947565875.1 uncultured Pseudoflavonifractor sp. | reverse complement strand
TCTGTGCCGCCAGACCCTTCAGATCCTCGTCCGACATGGCCCACAGTTCTCCTGTCCCTTTCATCTCATTGTCACTCCTTTCTCGTTATTTTGTTTGCTCCGCTTTCCTTTGTCCAGTGCGCTAGACATTCATGTCAAAAAAAATCACTTATGCATCCTCCTTTCGTGTTCTCCCACCCTTCTCATAGTTTAGCTTATTATACCATATTTGTCAAGTGTATTTTACATTTTTTCGCTTTTTATATACCCGAACTTCACCCAAAAGAAAAGGCAATGTCTGACGCCTGACCGAATCGGGAGAATGATCTTCTTCCCCACAAAAAATGTCTTCCGCCCTTATAGGCGGAAGACATTTTTTCTTTTACATTTTCTCCGGCGCCGTAACTCCAATGAGTCCCAAACCGTTTGCCAGAACGCTTCTGGCGGTGTCTGCCAGCTTCAGCCGGGCCTTTACCAACTCTGCCGTCTCCCCTTTGATCCGGTGGGCGTTGTAGAAACGGTGAAAGTCCCCTGCCAAAATGGCCAGATACCGGTTCACCTGGGATGGATCGTAATCCCGGGCGGCCAGCTTCAGTTCCTCAGGAAAACGGGCGATGGTCTTGAGAAGGGAAAGCTCCTCGGGGCTATTCAAAAGCCCCGCGTCCACCTCCGCCGCCGGGGGAACGGGAAGCTTCTCCGCTTCCACCACCTTGGCGATGAGCGAGCAGATCCTGGCGTGGGCGTACTGGACATAATAGACCGGGTTCTCACTGTCCTCCCGAACGGCAAGGGCCAGATCAAAGTCCAGCCCACTGGTGGAGGAACGGGAGTTGAAGAAATACCGGGCCGCATCCACGCTCACCTCGTCCAGCAGGTCCCGGAGGGCAATGGCCTTTCCGGTACGCTTACTCATACGGACAGGTTGGCCGTCCTGAAGAAGATTGACAAGCTGCATCAGCACCACCACCAGCCGGTGGGAGCCGTCCAGCCCCAGTCCGTCCAGAGCCGCCTGGAGCCGATGGACATGGCCATGATGGTCGGCTCCCCAAATATTGACAGCGGTATCAAAGCCCCGGACCTCCAGCTTATTCCGGTGATACGCTATATCGGCGGCAAAATAGGTATAAAAACCATTCTGCCGGCGAAGTACGTCATCCTTCAGATCCAGCTTATCTACCTGCTCCTGGGTCTTCCCCTCGGCCATATACTTCTTCTTCAAAAGTCCGGTGGTATCCAGCCACAATGCCCCGTCCTTCTCATAGGTCCAACCCTGGGCCGTCAGCTTGTCCACCGTCTCCCTCACATAGCCGCTTTCATGGAGGGCGGATTCCAAAAACCACTCGTCATACTCGATCTTATACCGCCGGAGATCGGCCTGCATTTTGGGGATATTCACCTTCAGCCCGTATTGAGCCATAGCCCCCTGCCGCTCCTCCTCCGGCTTTTGGATCCACTCGTCTCCAAACTCCTCCCGGAAAAGCCGGGCCAATTCCTTGATGTCCTCTCCCTGATAGCCGTCCTCCGGAAAGGCCACCTTGTCTTCCCCCAAAAGAAGCTGCTGGTACCGGGCGTCGATGGACAGGGCAAACTTGTGGATCTGGTTGCCCGCGTCGTTGACATAGAACTCCCGCCACACATCATAGCCCACCCGTTCCAGTACGGAGGCCAGAGCGTCGCCCAACACGCCCCCCCGGGCGTTTCCAATGTGCATGGGTCCGGTGGGATTGGCGGAGACAAACTCCACCATCACCCGTTTTCCCTGGCCTACGCCGCTCTTTCCATAGGTCATCCCCTGCTCTTCTACGGTGGAAAGGACTTCCCCGAACCACTTCCGGCCCAGGGTAAAGTTAAGAAAGCCGGGCCCCGCCGGCTCCACCTTATCGAAGTAGGTACCGGCAAGGTCCATCTGGTCTATAAGGCTCTGGGCAATGTCACGGGGAGACTTTCCCAACGCCTTAGCGGCGGCCAATGCGTAGGAGGTCGCGTAATCCCCATTCTTGACGTCCTTGGGAATATCTACCTTGACAGGAATGTTTTCCCCTCCAGAAGAAAGACGTCCCTCCGCCACCGCTTTTCCGTAAGCCTCCCGGATCAGGGTGGCCACCTGGGCCTGGGCGGCCTCGATCATATTATCGGTCATAACTGTTCTCCTTTGTATTGACGGTAAGCCGCAGCCGGGTCTCTCCGGCGTCGGCTCCCCCGAGCTGGATCTGATAGACAAGGTATATGCTGCCCCCCGTCTCCTTCAGCTCCCCCTCCAACCGCCGGGTATGGATGGTCATGGACAGTTTTCCGTAGGGAGTTTCATAAAGGGAAGTATAGGGCTTTCCCTCCTGAAAGACCATGTGGGCCTTCAGTTCTCCAGACCGGGTCAGGGTGGCCCTTCCCGGCTCCAGCCGGAGGGTAGTCCGGGTCCGGCCCAGACCCGAGTCCTCCCCCTCCCGGTAGGTGAGGATATAGTTCTCCTCTTCCCGGCTGAGGCGGCCCTCTACGCGCTGGGTCATGGACTCCTTTTCCCCGTCCCGGCTCTGAAGGGAGCGGATGGTAATCGTCACATTCTTTTCTTCCATGAAACGACCTCGTTATTTTATCAGGGTTCCTCTTCTATGTAAAGGGTCAATACCTCCAAATCTCCACCCGCTCTACCTCACCCTCCAACGGTTCACCCAGGAAAATGGAGGCCAGGTGGGTAAAGTCCTCAATGGAGTCGCTGACAAAGCAACGGTAGGAGCCCTTCTCCCGCTGGGCCAGGAGTCCCCGCTCCCTCAACGTATCGGCGGCATGGTTGGCACAGACCGCCCCTGTATCGATCAACGTTACATTAGGACCCATAAAGGAGCGGACGGTATCCATGAGCAGGGGATAGTGGGTACAGCCCAGCACCAGTGTATCCACCCCCGCATCCTTGATTGGGGTCAGATACTCCTCCACCACCAACTCCGCCACCCTGTCCCCAGGGCGGAAGCGTCCATTCTCCACCAAAGGTACAAAAAGGGGACAGGCCCGGGCCGTTACCCGGACCCCCGGATCCAGCCGGGCCATCTCCCTCTCATAGGCGCCGGAACGGATGGAGGCGGATGTACCGATCAGTCCCACCCTTTTGTTGCGGGTACTCTCCACCGCCGCCCGTGCTGCGGGGGTCACCACGGCAAAGATAGGCAGGTCATTTTCCCTTTGAAGTTCCTCCAGCGCATTGGCCGACACCGTACCGCAGGCCACTACTATGGCCTTGGGATCAAAGGTTCGCAAAAAGGATACATCCTGACAGGCATAGTGAAGGATCGTCTCTTTCCCCTTTGTACCGTATGGCACCCGGCCCGTATCCCCAAAGTAGACAAGTTCCTCCCCCGGCAGAATGCGCCGCAATTCCCGGAGCGCGGTAAGCCCCCCCAACCCGGAATCAAATACTCCAATGGGCCGCTGGTCCATAGGATCCTCCCCTTCCAAAAAATCGAAAAAATAGTGTTTCTCTTATGATATGCTGTTTTGAGCGGAAAGACAAGGGAAATTTTTCTCCCTTTTCCAAAAAAGAGCCCCGATTCCCGTTTGACATTTCCCACATCCGCATTATAATATGGAAAGCAACGTTTGATTCCAGTATGGCTCACTATGGCAAGGAGGTGGAACTTGTCTACTTTGGGGATACGGGCCGGGTGCCATACGGTACAAAGGG
>CANOHR010000142.1 GCA_947565875.1 uncultured Pseudoflavonifractor sp. | reverse complement strand
AGTGCGTGAGGAAGCTGGAGAAAGCAGAGAGGCTTTGGGGGCGACCATTGGTGTTATAATATACGCAACACCAATAGTGTTGAGGTGATTTTATGGACTTCATTTCCAAACTCTCCGACCTTCTCTTCCAGGACATCATGGACCTGAAAGGACAACCGCCGGAATATGTGGCCCTCCACCGGCGTTCCGCCCAACTCATCGACCAGATCTCCGAAAAAAGCGGCGAGGAACTGGTGGGAAAAATGCTGGAGGTCCGCAGCGAGATCGACCACTATGACTTTCTGCGTTGCTTTCTCTACGGCCTGCAAACAGGCTTTGCCGCCTCAGACCCGGGGCAGAGCGGCTAGGGCCCGATTGGCGATAAGGGTATTCTTTTCCCTCTTGCCGCCCCTCACCCGTTCCGGCCAGGGGGGCATAATGCCAAAGTTGATATTCATGGGCTGAAAGTCCGTGACGCTCTCATTGGACACATAGAGGGCCAAAGCCCCGATGGCGGTCTCAGGGGAAAAGTCCGCCGGAGCCTGCCCCAGAAGCCTTCTGGCCAGCTCGACGCCCACCAGGCACCCGCTGGCGGCGGACTCCACATAGCCCTCCACCCCGGTGATCTGTCCGGCAAAGGAGACCCGTGGGCACTCCTTCACCCGGTAGTATCGGTCCAAAAAGCCGGGGGACTTCAGATAGGTATTCCGGTGCATGACCCCGTAGCGCAGAAACTCCGCCTGGCGGAGGGCGGGGATCATGGAGAAGACCCGCTTCTGCTCGGGCCATTTCAGATGGGTCTGAAAGCCCACCAGATTGTAGACGCTTCCCTGGGCGTTATCCTTGCGAAGCTGGACCACGGCGTAGGGTTCCCGCCTCGTTTTGGGGTCCTTCAGCCCCTTGGGCTTCAAAGGCCCATACCGAAGGGTATCCTCCCCCCGCCGGGCCATGACCTCCACGGGCATACAGCCCTCAAACACCCGGGAGTCCTCAAACCCGTGGACCTCCGCCTCCTCGGCGGTGCGAAGGGCCTGCCAGAAGGCCAGATACTCCTCCTTGGACATGGCGCAGTTGATATAATCCGCCGTCCCCTTGTCATAGCGGGAGGCAAACCAGGCCCGGGTCATGTCAATGCTCTCAAAGCTGACCAGCGGGGCGGCGGCATCAAAAAAGTTCAGCGTGCCGCTGCCCGGAAAAGCCCTTGCAATGGCCTCCGTCAGCCCTTCCGAGGCCAGCGGCCCGGCGGCGATGATGACCTCCCCCTCCGGAATGTCGGTGACCTCCCCCTCCTCCACGGTGATGAGGGGATGGGCCTTTATTTTCTCCGTGACGGCGGCGGAGAAGGCGTTGCGGTCCACCGCCAGAGCGCCTCCCGCCTCCACCCGGTGGGCGTCGGCGCAGGCGATGATCAGGCTGTCCAGCCGCCGCAGCTCCTCCTTCAAAAGCCCCACGGCGTTTTCCATCTGATCAGAGCGCAGGGAGTTGGAGCAGACCAGCTCTGCAAAGTCGGCACTGTGATGGGCAGGGGTGGATTTTTGGGGCTTCATCTCCCGCAGTGTGACGGGGATGCCCCGCTGTGCCAGCTGCCAGGCCGCTTCACACCCTGCCAGCCCGGCCCCTATCACGGTGACCATTTCCATTGCGCCCCCTCCTCTCTTTCATTCGGACCGCCCTTCGGACTGCCCGGCGGCTTATTTCTCTCCCTTTTTGGCCCCCGCCTTTTTGACGGCGGCCTTTTTTGTTCCAGTTTTCTTTGCGGCGGTCTTTTTCCCCGCCTTCTTCTCTCCGTCCGCTCCTTCTTCCTTCTTCTTGTAATACCCTCTCTTATCCTCGGGCGTGAAGTTGGCGCAGTCGGGGTTGATGCAGAAGGGCTTCTTGGCCCCCCGGCCCGACAGCTTGAACATGGTATGCCCACAGCCGGGGCAGTTATCCGCCACCGGCACGTCAAAGGTCATAAAGTCGCAGGTCCGGCTCTCCTCCCGGCCGCTGGCGTGTTCACAGGCGTAATAAGTGTACTGCCGGCCGTTTTTCTTGCTGGTGCCGGTGCGCTTCAAAAGCCGTCCACCGCACTTGGGGCACTTGCCGGGCATCTGCTCCACAATGGGCTGGGTGTGGCTGCATTCGGGCCAGCCCGGACAGGCCAAAAACCGGCCGAACCGCCCCGACTTGAACACCAGATGCCGCCCGCACAGGGGGCAGATCTCCTCCGACACCTCATCGGGGACCTTGATGCGCTCCCCGGCGTCCGCCTCTGCGGCGGCCAGCTCTTTGGAGAAGCCGCCATAGAAGTCTTTCATCAGGTCCTTCCAGTTCTCCTTGCCCTGCTCCACCTGATCCAGATTTTCCTCCATCTGGGCGGTAAAGTCATAGTCCACGATATCGGGGAACTTGTCCTTCATCACGGTATTCACCGTCTCCCCCAGGGGGGTGGTGCGCAGGTACTTGCCCTCCTTCACCACATACTCCCGGCCCTCGATGGTGGAGATGGTGGGGGCGTAGGTAGAGGGCCGTCCGATCCCTTTTTCCTCCAGGGCCTTGATAAGGCTGGCCTCGGTATACCGGGCGGGAGGCTGGGTAAAGTGCTGCTTGGGGGTCAGTTCCTTCAGAGTAAGGGCCTCCCCCTCCTTCAGGTCGGGCAGGGGAGATTGGAACTCCTCCTCGTCCTCATCCTTCCCCTCCACATAGACCGCCGTATATCCGGCAAACTTCAACGCCGTGTGGGTGGCCCGGAAGCGGTAGTCACTGGAGGTTGCCTCGATGGTGACGCTGTCATAGGCGGCGGAAGCCATCTGGCAGGCCAGGAACCGGCTCCAGATCAGCTTATAGAGCCGGTACTGCTCCGCCGTCAGGTCCTTCTTTACGCTCTCGGGGGTCAACTCCACGTTGGAGGGCCGAATGGCCTCGTGGGCGTCCTGAGCCCCCGCCTTGGCCTTATAGACCCGGGGGGAGCCGGGATAGTAGTCCTTGCCGTAACGGCCCAGGATAAAGGTCTTGGCGGCGGCGGTGGCCTCGTCGGAAAGGCGCAGGGAATCCGTTCTCATATAGGTGATAAGGCCTACGGTACCCTCCCCGGTAATATCCACGCCCTCGTATAGCTGCTGGGCAATGGACATGGTGCGCCGGGGCTGCATGTTCAGCTTCCGGCTGGCCTCCTGCTGAAGGGTGGAGGTGGTAAAGGGAGGGGCCGGGTTCCGGCTCTTCTCCTGCTCCTTTACCCCTGTAACGGTAAAGGCTCCCGCCTTTACCGCCTCCATAACGGCGTTTACCTCTGCCTCAGAGTGAAGCTCCTGCTTCTTTTCCTTCCCATAAAACTGGGCGGTAAATTTGCCCACATTGGGCTTGACCCGCTCCAGAAGGGCGTCCAGAGACCAGTATTCCTCCGCCTGGAAAGCCTTGATCTCCGCCTCCCGCTCACAGACAAGGCGGGTAGCCACCGACTGGACCCGTCCGGCGGAAAGGCCCCGGCGGATCTTCCTCCAAAGGAAGGGGGAGATCTGGTAGCCCACCACCCGGTCCAGCACCCGCCTGGCCTGCTGGGCGTTGACCAGGTCCATGTCGATCTGTCTGGGGGCGGCAATGGACTCGTTTACCACCTTCTTGGTGATCTCGTTGAAGGTGACCCGGAAGGTGGTGTCGTCAGGAAGATCCAAAAGCTCCTTCAAATGCCAGGAGATGGCCTCCCCCTCCCGGTCAGGGTCGG
>CANOHR010000141.1 GCA_947565875.1 uncultured Pseudoflavonifractor sp. | reverse complement strand
CCGGCGTTCTTATCATGGACAAGTGCCCCCAGGTGGTCCCCGATCACTTTTCCTTTGTGAAGGGCGTGGTGGATTCCCCCGACCTGCCCCTGAACATCTCCCGGGAGACCCTTCAGCACACCCGGGCTCTCCACATCATCGAGAACAGCGTGGAGAAAAAGGTGAAGGCGGAACTTCTCAAAATGCAGAAGGAGGACCGGGAGAAGTACCTGAAATTCTGGAAGGGCTTTGCCCGGCAGCTGAAATACGGCACGGTGAACCAGTATGGGGCCAAGAAGGACGTGCTTCAGGACTTGCTGCTCTTTTCTTCCTCCAATGGGGAGGAGTTGACCACGCTCCGGGAGTACGTGGAGCGGATGAAGGAGGACCAGGAGAGTATCTTTTACCTCTGCGCCGAGACGGTGGAGATGGCCAAGGCTCTGCCCCAGGCTGAGCGGGTGTTGGAGAAGGGGTATGAGATCCTTTACTTTACCGACGAGGTGGACGAGTTCGTGGCTCAGACCCTGATGAATTACGCGGACAAGCCCTTCAAGGATGCCTCCGCCGCCGACGCCCTCCCCGAAAGCGAGGAGGAGAAGGAGGCGGCAGAAAAGAAGGCGGAAGCCAACCGTCCTGTACTGGACTTTGTAAAAGAGGCTCTGGGGGATAAGGTCTTTGACGTACGCCTTTCCAGAGTGCTGCGCTCAGGTGCGGTGTGCCTCTCCACCGACGGACCCATGAGCCTGGAGATGGAGAAATACTTCCAGAAGATGGAAGGGGGCGCCATGGGGGGCATGAAGGCCCAGCGGGTGCTGGAACTCAATGCCGACAGCCCGGTCTACGGCGCTCTTTGCCAGGCGGTGGGGCAGGACCCGAAGAAGGCCAAAAAATACGCTGAATTGCTTTATGACCAGGCCCTCATTATTGCGGGTCTCCCGGTGGAGGATACGGCAAAGTATACCGAGCTTGTCTGCTCGCTGATGGTGTAAGCGAAACAAAGATCCCAACGGAGAGCGATGGAATTTTCCTATGGGGAATGCCCGGTCCGGCAGAAAATGCTCTGCCGGACCGGGCATTCTTTTTCCCAAAGCGTTGAAAAACAAAAATTTATCAAAGTATAATTTACAAAAGTAATCAACAGGTGTATAACGTATTTGCTCATTTTAGCAAATGCCATAAAATCAGGAATGTAGAAGGAGAGGACAAGTACGAAAAAGCGTCTTACAGCCCTGGCTCTGGCCTTTGTCATGGTCCTGGGAACGGCGGCTCTGGCTGCCGGAACGGAAAAGAGTATTTCCGTTACTCCCATGGATATGACCATCAATGGTCAGGCCGTCACCCCCACCAAGTCGGATGGGACTCCCGCCGAGGTGTTCGCCTATGATGGCGCCACTTACGTGCCCCTTCGCTACCTCAGCGAACTGCTAGGCATTGAGGTGGTTTGGGACAAGAACGCCCCCAATACTGCCAAGCTGGTCAGCGACAAACTTACCGTGCCCGCCCAGCCCTCCGGTAGCCTCAAGGATAGCACCTACACCGGCGAGGGCAAGGGCTTTGGCGGAACCGTCACCGCCACCGTTACCGTGGAAGGCGGCAAGCTTACTGCCTGCACCCTGGAGGGGAAGGATGAGACTCCCTCCATCGGCGGAGCCGCTCTGGATACCCTGAAGGAGCAGGTCCTGACTGTCGGCGGCGCGGAGATCGACGGCTTTACCGGCGCCTCCCTGACCTCCAAGGGCGTGAAGGAAGCGGTTGCCGCCCCTCTGGCTCAGGCCGGCGGCTCTGCCGTTGAGGAGAACACCGTTGCCGCCCTCCAGAGTACCGAGACCGACGTACTGGTCATCGGCGGCGGCGGCGCCGGCCTCAGCGCCGCTCTCTCCGCCGCCCAGAACGGCGCCAAGGTCATTCTGGTGGAAAAACTGTCCGCCCTGGGCGGCAACACCTTCCGCTGCGGCGGCGCCTTCAATACCTATGACCCCGAGGGCCAGAAGGACATCCCCATGACCGAAGCGCTGGGCACCACCGTAGATGGTATCCTGGCCCACAAGGATGTGAGCCCCGCCCACGCCAAGCTGAAGGCTGAGGTCCAGAAGCAGTGGGACGAGTACAAGGCCTCCGGCCGCACCAACCTCTTTGACTCTCCCGAGTGGCACGCCCTCCAGAGCCTGGACGCCGGCGACTACGAGGGCAATGTGGAGATGGTGCGGACTCTGACGAACAACACTCTGGATACCCTTCACTGGCTGGGTGAAAACGGTGTGAACTGGTCCGACGAGGTAAGCACTGTGGTGGGCGCTCTGTGGAACCGCTCTCACCAGACCCTGCCCAAGGCCAGCGGCGCTGAGATCGTAGCCGCCCTGGAGAACGCCGCCCGGGCCGCCGGCGTCCAGATCTATCTGGATACCAAGGCGGAGAGCCTGGTCAATACCAACGGCAAAGTCACCGGCGCCGTGATCACCAACGCCAAGGGCGAGAGCGTCACCGTAAATGCCTCCAAGGGCGTGATCCTGGCTACCGGCGGCTTTGCTGCCAATGTGGAGATGCGTACCAAGTACAACCAGCAGTGGGAAAACATCGACAAGCTGGGCACCAACAATACCCCCGGCGCCACCGGTGACGGTATTACCATGGGCCTGTCCATGGACGCCAACCTGGTGGGTATGGGCTGGATCCAACTCATGCCCCTGAACTCCATCTCCGGCGGCGGTATCTCCGGCTATGTCAACAGCACCGCCTTCGTCAACAAGGAGGGAAAGCGGTATGTGGCCGAGGATGAGCGCCGCGACGTGCTGGCCGCCGGCGCTCTGGCTCAGACCGACCAGATGTTCTACGGCATCTGCGACAATAAGGAAGCCTTGCTCCGCTCGAACCAGCAGGTCCTGGACGGCCAGGTGCAGCTTGGCATGATCTCCCGGGGCGAGACTCTGGCTGAGTTGGCGGAAAATATCGGGATCCCCGCCGACGCTCTGGAGAAGACCATCGACGAGTTCAACGCTCTGGTGAAGGCTGGAAAGCCTGACCAGTTTGGCCGGAGGACCTGGGAGAACACCATCGAGGAGGGCCCCTTCTACGCCGTGGCCTTCTCCCCCTGTGTCCACCACACCATGGGTGGCCTGGAGATCAACCCCGACGCCGAGGTCCTGAACACCAAGGGTCAGGCCATTGAGGGCCTGTACGCCGCCGGTGAGGTCACCGGCGGGATCCACGGCACCAACCGGGTAGGCGGCAACGCCGTGCCCGACGCCCTCTGCTTCGGTAAGATCGCCGGCGCCAACGCCGCGGCGAAGTAAGACGGCAACAGGAATACAGAAAAGCAGCCCCCCTGTCCGATACCGGACAGGGGGGCTGCTTTTTGGGGAAAGTAGATATAAAGTTAAAAGTGAAAAAGCTATTTGAATGGTAGTCGCCCTTGGCGGCAATTTGGAATAGTTCGACGGAGCCGGACGCCGGTATGTCCTGACCTGCGGGGAGTTTTTCCAGAAGAAGCCGATATCTACCACTTTGCGGGCGGACACACAGGTCCGCCCCTACGGTTTTTGCGAAGGGACTTTGTAAAGGACGGTTCCCTGACCTTCATGGTTACCCGGTAGCACGATCCCTCGTTAACCGATCTCTTTCGGCACGAAGGTATGACTTCCTCACGCCCATTATTTCATTTCCCTGTCAAAATCAATTTCGAATAACTCGTTGGGTGTGCATCCTAGAAGCAGGCACAAGGTTTCGATCCGTTCATAGCGGATGGATTTTGTCTGATTATTAACCATTTTCTTAAAATTC
>CANOHR010000140.1 GCA_947565875.1 uncultured Pseudoflavonifractor sp. | reverse complement strand
CTCTGGCAATGGTCAGATCCACGGCAAAGTGGTCCTGGGGTACGCCGAAGTCTCCCAAATACCGGACTACCGTGCGAAGTTCCTCCACGCCTTTGTCAAAAAGTTCGTTTTTCCCCAGGAAGCCCTCCAGGGCGGACAAGGGGTCGGGAGCAGCCAAAAGAGCAAGAAGTTGTGTGGCGACATTCGTAGCCACCCCAAAATCGTCTATCAGGATCGCGGCGACTTTCTCGGGGCCGATCTTCTCCAGCTTATCGATGGTCCGCATCACGTCCTGGGCCTTTTCCTCCAATCCCAGAATGACAAAAAGGCCATTGAGGATCTTTCGGTTATTGACCCGGATCCGAAACCGGGTAAGGCCCAAAGCGGTAAAGGTTTGGTAAATAATGGCGGGGATCTCCGCTTCGTTGATGATATCCAAACTCCCATCGCCAATGACGTCGATGTCCGCCTGGTAAAATTCCCGGAACCGGCCCCGCTGGGCCCGTTCCCCCCGGTAGACCTTGCCGATCTGATACCGGCGGAAGGGGAAGCAGAGTTCGTTGTGGTGAAGAGCCACATATTTCGCCAGGGGGACGGTAAGGTCAAAGCGAAGGGACAGGTCGGTATCTCCCTTGGTAAAGCGGTAGATCTGCTTTTCCGTCTCTCCGCCCGCCTTGGCCAAAAGGACTTCACTGGCCTCGATGGCGGGGGTGTCCAGGGGAGTAAAGCCATAGCGGGCATAGGTTTCCTCCAAAATACCCTTCACCCTTTCGAATTGGGCCTGTTGAGGAGGGAGAAGTTCCATAAACCCGGATAAAGTCCGCGCTTTTACTCGTTCCATACCATGTTCATCCTTTCCGGTTTGTAAAAAAAGGCACTCTCATCCCGCGCGAATCGCTCACGGGACGAAAGCGCCTGCTTTCGTGGTGCCACCCATGTTCAGCGGCGGCCTTATGACCGCTGCCCTTTGCCTTCTGGTACGGGAAGGGGACCGTGGACGTCTCCGTCCCCGCTCCCGGGCTGTCTTTCGCCGACGCCTTGCCGCAGGATCTTTTCAGCCTGGAGATCCCTCTCTGTCCGGCGGTGTGCCGCTACTCATGCCCGGTCATCGCGGTGTATGGTCTTGGACGGCGGCGGAAAAGCCGGAGCGCCCTTCAGAAATGATACTACTCCAAAAATGCCCGGGTGTCAAGGGAGAAAGGGCGCGGAGCCAGGCTTGACAATATTTCTCCAGTCCAGATCGCCCCTGGCAAGGCCCATAATGAGCATTTCAGCGGTGGCTACATTTGTAGCAAAGGGAATATTGTACTGATCGCACAGTCTGGTGATGTAGTCCAGGTCCTCGTCCAGTTCATGAGTCTGGGGGTCGGTAAAGAAAAGGACCATGTCGATCTCGTTATAGGCGATCCGGGCGCCGATCTGCTGGCTCCCGCCATGCTCGTGGGAGAGGTAGAGCGTAATAGAAAGGCCTGTGGCTTCCGACACCAGGCGACCGGTGGAGTCGGTGGCGCAGATGTGGTGCTTGGCCAGGATACCGGAATAGGCCAGGCAAAACTGCTCCATCAGTTCTTTCTTGTGATCGTGGCACAGCAGCGCGATATTCAAGAAAACCTCTTCCTTTCTGTAAAGCATTTTTCCCGTACGATGTTTATTTGGATCCCATAATGGAAACTTTGCGGCCTTCCAGCCGGAAAGCGATATTTCGGTAGCCAATGGCGGCCCCCTTGTTGGCGCAGAGGATCAAGGGACGGCCCCGGTTGGCGGAAAGCATGACCAGATTGTCCTCCGGTACTACCCCGAGAAGGGGAAGACCGGCGGTGTCCATGGCGTCATCAATGGTGGTGTGGAGCTTCCGCAGGAGTTTGGGCTGGACCCGGTTTACTACCAGATGGATCTGCTCCACCTGCCGGGACAATTCCGCCACCGTTCTTTGGGCGTCCCGCAGGGCGGAGGCGTCGGTGGTGGAGACCACAATGGCCCTGTCGCAGCCGCAAACAGCAAGACGGAAGCCTTCCCCCAGACCGGCGGGAGCGTCTAACAGGATATACTCATAAAGCTGCCGCGCCTGGCGCAAAAGCTCCCGCATGGCCTCCTCCGAAACGTTTAGCGGAAGGGAGAACGGGGCGGTGAGCAAAAATAGCCCCTGGATCTCAGGGTGTTCTACCACTGCTTTTTCCAGGGGGCAGCGGCCCGCTACCACATCGGTAAAGTCCATCAGCGCCCGGTCGGAAAGGCCCAAGGTCAGATCCAGGTTCCGAAGCCCCACATCCATGTCGATACAGAGCGTGGGGTGGCCCAGGGCGGCAAGGCAGGAGCCCACCGCACCCACCAGAGAGGTCTTTCCCGTTCCCCCCTTGCCGGAGGTGACAGCGATCACAGTAGACATAGTTGGAAACCCTCCCCAGATGAAAAGATTATAGCACGAAACACTTCAGAATGGCAACGGTTTTTCCTTATTATTTACGAAGAATTCACAGGCGAAGGAAACGTCGGTCAAAGCGGAGCTTTCTTGATCTTTCCCCAGTTTCGGGGGAGCCCTTTGGGGGTGGAGGAGATTTTTTGGACAGGTACGATCCGGTGGGTGACTCCGGAGCCTGGGATCGGGTAATCCCAAGGCTCCAGGATCTTGCCTCCCAGACGATTTGCGGCAGAAGAGCCCTGGGCGGTCTCGGCGGCGCTCTCCACGCTCTTCATAGCCAGAAATACCCCGCCGGGACGCACATAGGGGAGGCATAACTCGCACAGGGCGGGAAAAGCGGTCACCGCCCGTGAAACGGACAGATCAAAGTGATCCCGGAATCCGGACTCCAGAGCCAATTCCTCTGCCCGGGCATGGATGCACTGAACGCTGTCAAGTGAAAGTGCTTCACATACCTCTTCCAACCACAGCACCCGCTTCCCCAAGCTGTCCACCAGGGTAAGAGAAAGGGAAGGCTCCAGGATCTTCAATACCATGCCGGGGAAGCCGGCTCCGGTCCCCACATCCACCAGAGACTTACCGGAAAGCCAGCTGGAGGAAGAGCGTCCGCCCGTTCCTGTAGGGGCGGGTTCCAAACCCGCCCGCTTCCCGCCCCAGGCCAAAACGGCTGCGGAGTCCAGAAAATGGAGCCTTGCCACCTTTTCCGGCTCCGTAATGGCGGTCAGGTTCATGACCTTGTTTTGCTCCAGAAGAAGCTGGGCATACCGGCACAGCTGATCCACCGCTCCGGGTGGGGGGACAATACCCATTTGGGAAAGCCCCTGGATCAAGATCTCTTTCATCGCCCTACCTCACAGTTGGCTCAAGATAACGGGAATGCCCCGGACTACATTCCAGGCCGACAGGAAAAAGCAGGCGCCGGATATAAGAATGCAAGGGAACACCCCACCCCGGCCCATGCCCTGCCGGTGGCGCAGGATGACCGTGGTCCCCAGCCCACACAGGGCGGGGGAGACCATGATCCCTCCAATGCCCCGGAGATAGGCTCCATGGGCCAGGGCGTAGGTGCTGAGCAGCACCAGAATGACCATATAGGCCACACCCACCCAGGCCCAGGTACGCTGGACGGGGGTGGCATATTTGATGGGCTGGGCGTTTTGCGACCGGAGTTCTTGTTCCTTCTCATCCATAGCAAAGACTCGCTTTCGAGAGATTGTAGGGGAGGGGCTTGCCCCTCCCACTGGAAACAGGTACGGGGAGGAGGGCTTTACTTACCTTCCTTCAGCAGGTCTCGGATCTCGGTGAGCAGTTTTTCCTCTGCGCTGGGCTCCGGCTCGGGGACAGGCTCGGCGGGGGGCTCCTCTTTTTT
>CANOHR010000139.1 GCA_947565875.1 uncultured Pseudoflavonifractor sp. | reverse complement strand
CCCCTGATGCTCCAGCTTATTATCCTCTACTATATTCCCGGTAAGCTTATGGGCTATTCTCCCTGGGGCACCGGGGAGTCGGGACGCTTCCTGGCCTCCGCCATCGCCTTTATTATCAACTATGCCTGTTACTTCTCCGAGATCTACCGGGGTGGGATCCAGGGGGTGCCTGTGGGCCAGCAGGAGGCGGGGCTGGTGCTGGGCATGACCCGGCGGGAGATCTTCTTTAAGATCACTCTTTTGCAGATGGTCAAGCGCATTGTTCCCCCCATGTCCAACGAGGTCATCACCCTGGTAAAGGACACCTCTTTGGCCCGGATCATCTCCTTTCAGGAAGTCATCTGGGCGGGGCAGGCTTTTATGAAGACCTCCCATGGCTATTCCGGCCTTCTCTGGCCCCTCTTTTTCACGGGAGTTTACTATCTGCTGTTCAATGGGGTAGTGACTCTCCTGCTGGGCAAGCTGGAGAAAAAGCTGGACTATTTCCGGTAAGGGGGTGGGCGACGTGGCGATCCTGGAAGTCAAACACATTGAAAAGCATTTTGGGGACACCAAGGTGCTGGAGGATATCTCCTTTTCTTTGGAGGAGGGGAAGGCTCTGGCTATTATCGGCTCCTCCGGCAGCGGCAAGACCACCCTTCTACGGTGCCTCAACTTTCTGGAGACCCCCGATGCCGGGACTATCACCGTCCGGGGGGAGACCCTCTTCGATGCGGGGAACAAAGCCGCTTTTAGCGAGGAGGCCATCCGTCAGAAACGGCTCCACTTCGGTCTGGTGTTTCAGTCCTTCAATCTTTTTCCCCAGTATACTGCCCTGGAGAACGTGACCTTGGCGGGAAAGCTGCGGGAGGACGACAAGAGCAAGTGGCCCATCCTGGAGGCCCAGGGCAGGGAACTACTGGACCGAATGGGCCTTGCCGACCGGGAGGCCCACTATCCCCACCAGCTTTCCGGCGGCCAGCAGCAGCGGGTGGCCATCGCCCGTGCCCTGGCTCTTCACCCGGATGTGCTGTGCTTTGATGAGCCAACCTCGGCTCTGGATCCGGAACTTACCGGGGAGGTATTGAAGGTGATCCGCTCCCTGGCCCAGCAGAGGACCACCATGATCATCGTTACCCACGAGATGGCCTTTGCCAGGGATGTGGCAGACGAAGTCATTTTTATGGACGGAGGACTCATTGTGGAGCAGGGAAGCGCCCGGGAGGTCATTGAAAACCCGAAAGAGGAGCGGACCAGGCAATTTTTGGCCCGGTATTGAGAAAGAAATAGAAGCAGCCCCGAACCACGGGGCTGCTTCTATTTTCTGGAGATATTTCCCCAATGGAACCTTTTCCCTGCTTTTTCGTCTAAAGGGAAAAAGGAGGAGTTGCCATGCAAAGGTCTATTCCCATGTTTTTCCTGCTTTTAGGGCTGCTTACGGGCTGCGTTCAGCCGCTGCCCTCTCCTACAGCCTCTCCCACGGAAAACTCTGTTCCACGCTCCTCCCCCGGGGTCCCAACGCTGGAGAGGGACGAGACGCCCGCTTGGGTCGCCTGCCGGATCGTGGACGGAGCGGAGGAGGGAGAACTGCTTTTGGCGGAACTGGAGCATGAATTGGCTCCTCATGAGGACAGCCGCCATGATGGAAGGAGCGTTTACCGTCTCTCCCTCAACAAAGTGCGCTGCTATGAGGAGCCTGGACCTGACGGAAACACTCTTGCCGTGATGACGGCTAACGGCGGCGTTTGCGTCTATCTGGACGGAGAACCAGCCCAGGCTTCCGACCTGAAGGATGGAATGAATGTGGAGATCAGCTTCAACGGCACGGTGTTGGAGTCCTTCCCCGCCCAGTTTGGGGAGGCTTACGAACTCCACGCTTGGTCCATCGGTTCAGAGCAGTGCCCAGGGGGAAGCTATTACGATCTGTGCGGGCTTTACCTCCAGGTTTTGGACGACCTGTGGAGGAAGGATCCGGGCCTGAACAGCAATATTGCCATAGCGGGGCTGGATCTGTCGGAGGCGCCGGGGGAGCTTCTGGAGAGCGAGAAGGAAGCCCTAAGCTGGCGCTTTGGGGAGATCCACGGCGTGGAGGCGGTCCGGGGGAGTTATGAAGAATTGGCGGCAGAGGGCTATTTTACCCCGGTCTCCGATGACCCTGGATACCCTCTTTATCAATGGGAGAACGGGTGCCTGTTCTCTATCACCGCCGCCGGGGGGCATGAGGAGGAGGCCTACTCGCTGCCCACCCTCTTTTTCGACGCGGAAAAATGGTGTTCCCCTCTGGGCGCATACTATTTCAAAGACTGCTTTGCCGCTTGGCCGGAGATGGGGACCTGGAGCGGCTATACTATAGGCGGAGAAGCCATTTCCTGAGCCGTCCCGGTCATATCCTGGGAGCCTGTCTCATATACTCCTTTGAACACTGACAGAGGAGCGTGACAGAGCATGGAGACGATCGGGAGCAACCAGGCCCTTTTGCTGGGGCGGGCGGTAGGGGAGGCAAAGCCCTCCCACGCCAACCACGGCGTGACCTATTATGTATTTCCGCTGGAGGTAGAACGGCTCAGCGGAGCGGCGGATACCCTGAACGTGGTGGCGTCGGAGGAGCAGCTTGCTTCTTGCCCTGTAAGGGTCGGGCAGCGCTACCGGGCGGAGGGGGAGATCCGCTCTTTCAACAACCGCTCTGGGGTGGGTTCCAGGCTGGTCATTACTTTTTTTGCCAAGACGCTGGAGCCGTCTGAGGGGGAATGCGAGAACCGGCTGGAACTTACCGGAGTGTTGTGTAAGTCCCCCAATTTTCGCCGGACTCCTCTGGGTCGGGAGATCTGTGATCTTTTGCTGGCGGTAAACCGCCGCTATGGCCGGGCAGACTATTTGCCCTGCATTACCTGGGGCGCGCTGGCCCGCTTCTGCGGCGCTTTGGAGGTAGGGGACGCGGTCCATCTGACCGGACGCCTTCAGAGCCGGAAATATCACAAACTTCAGGGAGACCGGGAGGAGGAGCGTACTGCCTATGAGATCTCGGCGATCGATCTGGAGACTGTGGGAGATAAGTAGAAATTTGTAAGGGCGGTCCCCACCAAAGATAACCACCGATTGAAAACTTCTTTACATTTTTAAGCGGCTCGGGCCGGTACTCAATACGGTTCTGCCTTAGCCCTTCCGGCCTAAAAGTCTGCAAAAATTCCCGGTATCCGTCAGGATTACCGGGAATTTTTTCGCCTTTTTGTCTCGAAAGGGCGTTGACAGAACTCCGAAGGATCCACAAGGGAGCAATCAGGATGAAGCTGCAAGCAACAACGGCGCAGCCGCCCTGACGGGCGGCAAGCCAGGGTTGTGCGGCAGCTTCGCCTTAGAGCCCCTTGTGGATGAGTACCGGCCCAACCACGGGGCCGCTTTTTTGCTCTGAGATGACTTGCCAACGGGAAAAAATGGGGGTATAATATTAGCGCATAGATTGTATACAATTTTGAGATGGGAGGACACGATCCATGTACATCCAGTTTGATGAAAGCCGGGAGCTAGACCTGGTCCTGCTGGGCCGGGTGGCCATCGACTTTAATCCCGCCTACAGCGACCTGGTAAAGGAGGAGTTCAAGCCCCTGAAAAAGGTCCACTACTTTGAGAAATATGTAGGCGGCTCTCCGGCCAATATCGCCGTGGGTGTGACCCACCATGGACTAAAGGCGGGATTCATTGGCAAGGTCTCCGATGACCAGTTCGGAGAGTTTGTGGTGGATTACTTTGACGAACAGGGCATCGACACATCCTGCATTACCAAGTGTACGAAAGGGGAGAAGCTGGGGCTGACCTTTACCGAAATGCTCTCCCCCAAGGTTTTAGCCGT
>CANOHR010000138.1 GCA_947565875.1 uncultured Pseudoflavonifractor sp. | reverse complement strand
TATTGCCGAACGGTGATACTGAGAGCATCGGCAACGGCTTTTTGGCTCAAGGTAGCTTTTTGGCGAAGCTGTTTCAGGCGAGATTCAAAATTCATAAATTTCTCTATGAACGAAATTGATTTTGCTCCGGGTCGTATTGAAACCCGGCCTTCTCCAGCCGAGAGACCACATCCTCCACAGAGACTCCGGCGTCGTCACAGAGGGCCTCCAGAGTAGAGAAGTTATCCCGGAGTTGGGTATTCACATAGCTGAAAAGGATAAAGGGATCCTGAGGCAGCATTATTTTCCCACCTTCTCTGCCACAAAGTCGTCCACCGTAGCCAGGGCGTCGTCCAGCTTGAGAACGTCGCTGCCGCCGCCCATGGCGGAGTCGGGCTTGCCGCCGCCCTTGCCGCCGCAGATGGCGGTGACGGAGCGGATCAAGTCTCCGGCCTTGAGCCCCTTTTCGATGGCCTCTTTACCGCAGACAGCCAGGAAGGTGATCTTTCCCTCGTTGACAGCGGAGAGAACAGCCACCACCTTGGGGTCCTTGTCCCGAAGGAAATCGCCCATCTTCCGCAGCCGGTCGGCGTCGGCGTTGGGTAGGGTGGCGGTGAGGACTTTCAGACCGCAAACGTCCTTGGCTCCCATAAGGAAGCTGTTGACCTCGCCCATGGCCTCCTTGGACTTGAAGGACTCCACCGTGTGGCGCAGCTGGCGCAGTTCTTCCAGCTGCTGTTCAATGCGGGTGTCCAGTTCGCCGGGCTTTACCTTCATGAGTTGGGCCGCGTGGAAGAGAAGCTCCCGGTTCCGGTCGATATCCTGGAGGGTCAACTTGCCCACCGTGGCTTCGATCCGGCGGACGCCGGAGGCCACCGAGGCCTCCGACTTGATGCGGAAGGAACCGGCCTTGGCGGTATTGTCCAGGTGGGTGCCGCCGCAGAACTCCACGCTGTAGCCGTGGCCCATGTCCACCACACGGACGGTATCGCCGTATTTCTCACCAAAGAGGGCGATGGCCCCCCGCTGCTTGGCTTCCTCAATGGGGAGGACGTCAGTGTGGATGTCGTAGCCGGCCAGAATGGCCTCGTTCACCTGGCGCTCCACCTCACTGAGTTCCTCGGGAGTCATGGCGGAGAAGTGGGTGAAGTCGAACCGCACCCGGTCGGGCTCCACCAGGGAGCCTGCCTGCTGCACATGGGCTCCCAGCACAGTGCGCAGGGCTTTATCCAAAAGATGGGTGGCTGAGTGGGCGCGCATGACGGCCCGACGGCGCTCTTCGTCCAGGCTGACGGTGACGGCGTCGCCCACCTTAAAGATCCCGGACTTCACTACACCGTAGTGCATATACTTGCCGCCCTTGTTTTTCTGTACATCCCGGACCTCAAAAAGGGCGTCCCCTGCGGCGATGGTCCCGTGGTCGGCCACCTGGCCGCCCATCTCGGCGTACAGGACGGTCTTGTCCAAAACCACGATGCCCTCCACGCCGGGCATCAGCTCCTCAGCCTGCTCGTTTTCCACCACCAGGGCCACCACCCTGGCGTCGGAGAGGGAGGAGGTGTCATAGCCCACAAACTCTGTCTCGGGAACGTCCTTACCAAACTCTACACCAGCCCAGCCCAGGTCGCCCAAGGCTTCCCGGGCCTTCCGGGCCCGGAGCTTTTGCTCCTCCATCAGGTCCTTGAAGGCCTTTTCGTCCACCGTCATGTCCTGCTCCTGGACCATTTCGATGGTGAGGTCGATGGGAAAGCCATATGTGTCGTAGAGCTTAAAGGCGTCCGCGCCGGAGAAGGTCTTTTCTCCCTTCTGCTTGTGGCCCTCCAGCATATCCTGGAAGATCTTCATGCCCCCGTCGATGGTCTTGGCAAAGTTCTCCTCCTCGGTGCGGATGACCTTGACGATATAGTCCCGGCGCTCCCGCAGCTCGGGGTAATGCCCCTCGTTCTCATGGATGACGGTGTCGCAGACCTCGTATAGGAAGGGCTCGTTAACCCCCAGCAGCTTTCCGTGGCGGGCGGCCCGGCGGAGAAGACGGCGCAGTACATAGCCCCGGCCCTCGTTGGAGGGGAGGACTCCGTCGCAGATCATAAAGGTGGCCGAGCGGATATGGTCGGTAATGACCCGGAGGGAAACATCCTTTGCCTGTGTCTCTCCATAGTGGGCGTGGGTGATATCGCTCACCTTGTTGGTAATGTTCATCACCGTGTCCACGTCAAAGAGGGAACCCACATCCTGGCACACCACCGCCAGCCGCTCCAGGCCCATGCCGGTGTCGATATTCTTCTGCTTCAGTTCCTCATAGTGTCCCTCACCGTCGTTATTGAACTGGGAGAAGACGATGTTCCAGACCTCCATATACCGGTCGCAGTCGCAGCCCACGGTGCAGCCGGGCTTGCCGCAGCCGTACTCGGGCCCCCGGTCATAGTAGATCTCGGAGCAGGGGCCGCAGGGGCCGGAGCCATGCTCCCAGAAGTTGTCCTCCTTGCCGAACTTGAAGATCCTGTCGGCGGGAATGCCGATCTCCTCGTTCCAGATGCGGAAGGCCTCCTCGTCGGCGGGGGTGGTCTCATTGCCGGCGAAGACGGAGGGATAGAGGCGGCTGGGATCGATGCCTACCCACTCCGGGGAGGTAAGGAACTCCCAGGCCCAGTGGATGGCGTCCCGCTTAAAGTAGTCCCCAAAAGAGAAGTTGCCCAGCATCTCAAAGTAGGTGCCATGACGGGCGGTGTGGCCGATGTTCTCGATGTCGCCGGTGCGGATGCACTTCTGGCAGGTGGTCACCCGGTGGCGGGGAGGCTCCTTCTCTCCGGTGAAGTAGGGCTTCATGGGAGCCATGCCGGAGTTGATGAGCAGCAGCGAGGCGTCGTCCTTGGGAATGAGGGAGAAGCTGGGCAGGCGCAGATGCTCTTTGGTCTCAAAGAACTTCAGGTACATCTCCCGCAGTTCATTGAGGCCGAGATACTTTGGTTTTTCCATATAAAAGGACCTCCTAATAATATTCTGGGGGTGGGCATTAAAAAACGCTCCGCCCCTGTCGGTTCAGGGGCGAAGCGTCTGGTAAGAAACTCCGCGGTACCACCCTGATTTACGCCCCAAAGGGACGTATCTCATTGCGTTCTCTATCGGGAACGATCCGTCCGGTCTCCCGGAGCGCTCAGAAGGGGCGTATCCGCCTGTGTCGCCGAGGGCTTTCACCGTCCCCTCTCGCTTTGGTGCGGCATAACGGACTTAGCTTCGTCATCGCGAAAATCATTGTATCACATTTTTGGCCCTTGTCAAGGCTCACCGGTCCTTTTCTTTCCCCAAAACGCTTGCAAATTACAGCTTTTGCAGGCGCCTGCGTAGGTCTGCCCGGTGAAGAGGTAGCATACTCCGGGGATGGAGGCCAGGATCAGCGCTGAGAGGATGCACGTCAGAGAGACGGCGGCATAGAACCCCAACTGCTGAAGGATGGTCCCCGGCCCCAGGGTGCCGAAAAGAACGGTCCACAGCTTTTCTCCCACCCCGATGACCAGGGGGTGAATGAGATACACTGTAAAAGAGAGCCCTGAGAGGAGGGGCAGCAGCCGCCCCGTTTCCTCCCGGCCCCGGAGGCAGGACTTGCAGAGAAGAAAGATGGCGGCGGACAAGAGGAAGGTAAAGAGGGTCAGATAGTTGGTGAACCGGTCCAGATACATGAGCTTATCATAGGTATCCCAGTGGGTCCCCAGTACGCTGACAGCCAGGACGGCGGCAATGACGGCGCACAGGATTTTCCGGGAGGGAAGCCGTTCCCACCGCTCCAGATAGGCCCCCAGCAGGAAATAGCCCAGATACCCTCCGATCATATTAAGGTTCAGGGTCCAATGCTCGGTAAATACCAACTCATATTCCGCCGGGACAAAGGTGCGGATG
>CANOHR010000137.1 GCA_947565875.1 uncultured Pseudoflavonifractor sp. | reverse complement strand
TTCTTCATAATCTCGTTTTCCAGAGAGGAGGCCTTGCTGGAAAATCCTTTTTCCTTGAGCATATCCATATTTTCTGCCCGAGTCGGAGCAAGCGTTTGCTCCTCCCCCTCCAGTTTTGTCCCCATCCCCACCCCCAAGTCAGAAACTTTTTCCTGCGCCGCTGTTTTGAATATCGTTTCCGGTATTGCGCTGATATCCACGCCCACTTTTTCTAATTCATTTACAAAAAGCTCGATGGTTTCTTTGGGCACTCCGCTGATGTCAAGTATTTTGACCGACTCCATCAGCGAATCCATCGGGATCATATCGATGGCTCCGTTTACCCCGCCTATGATCATTGCGATCCCTCTGGCCGTCTCCTCGGAGACGCCATTCTCCCGCATCCTGTTGTAGGCCAGCCCCGCCTGAATTTCCACATTGGTTGCTATGCTTCCCGCCTTATACCCCATTATGGCCGCTGCGGGAACTGTCACCACTTCTTCTGGGAGCGCTGCCTGTGGCCCCAACTGTCCTGCCACAGCCGCCGCTCCTGCCGCCCCTGCCATAGAAACCCAGGGTTCAGGGCTCTGTGCTTTATATGCTTCTCCGCCAATCCAGGATGATATTTTAGAGATTCCTTTTTCCCACAACCCCTCCGGCATAAACTTGTACTCTTCCCCCGCCAGCTTTTCCTCGTACTCCTCCTTGCGGGTATCCTCGTTTCCCCACATATCCCGGAAGCTCTCCCTGCCAAGTGCGGAGGTATCATAGCCCTGCCAGAAGGAGCCCCCGTCAGGTCCCACAGGGTTGGGTCCCGGTAGCCGTCCTTCCTTTTCTCCTCCTCCCACTCCCAGTCCATGGCGTATTTCCATTCCTTCTGAAGCTCGTCCAGACGGGGCTCCAGTTCTGCCGCCTTCCTCCGGAGTTCCCGGCCTTTCTTTTCCCACCGGGACATTTCCTCCTGGGTCTCCTGAAGGGCTGCCTGACTCTCCCAGGCCTCCGCCTCCTGAAGCATGTCATCATAGCTTCTCTCCAGCGTCTTCAACTCATCCAAGACCTCCTGGGCGGTGCGCTTGGGTGCTTCCTTTTCCGGCTGGGATCCCAGTTCTTCCTTTTTTCGGAACGCTGCGGTCCAAGCCCCGCCTGGGGACCCGCCCCGTAGGGAAGCTCCGGCTCCTTTACCTGGTCTTTTCCTGTCAGATAGGGAGATATCTCCTGCTCCGCAGACATTGCCGAATCGTTTTCCGTCGTTTCTTTCTTCGGCTCTGCCAAGGAATTTCCCCCGGCCTGAAGTCCGGCGGCGTAGAACATGGAGGGACCCTTCTAATACCGTCTGTAAAATTCATATCTGTCATAACTCCCCGTTTTCCCCAGATCCAACGGATCATATTCCGCCGCCTTGGTCACAAGGCGGGGCCTGGGGGCAATGGGGTTTTTCATGCACACATACCGCAGCTCATCATAGATATGATCCTCCCCGGCGGTGTCCACATCCTCCACATTGCTCTCGTCATACACCAGGTTGGGTACGGTGCGGATAAAGTGCTTACAGGTATGGAACACATAGAGCAGGGGGATCCCGTTTTCATCAAAGGAGAGCCGGTGGTGGATCTGCATTTTCCCGTCCATCCTGGCGTGGTCCCCCTTCTCCCAATAGATCCGCTCCCGCTCAAAAAGGGAGCCGATGCTCTCCGTCCCGTCGGAGCCCCAGATGGCCGGGTCTCCCACCCGCAGGATCTTTTTCCCCTTCAGGTTGGGGTCCTCCCCCTCGATCTCCCGGATGGCCCGGGCCACCTCCCCCGGCTCCCAGCGAAGGCCCACATTGGGCGTTCCCGTACAGCCGTAAAGCTCCCGGATCCGGTAAAGCCGCCGCTCGTGGTCCACGGCGTACCAGCCCACCGAAAAAGGCCGGGAATAGCCCCAGTCCAGGGCGCTCCAGATCCGCCAGGTCTCCGGTATGTGAAAGGGATCGATCACATGGGTCTCTTTTCTATCCCCGTAGTGCCTGGGATCGTTGCGCCATTCGGTAAACACCTGGCCGGAGAAGCTGTCCCAGTCTCCGTAGAGAAGGGCGTTGCGCTCCGCCTCCGGCATGGAGGCCAGCCGCTGGATGTACTGGGGATCGTTTTCCAAAAGGGCGGGGTTATCGAATACGGAGGAGGGCACAAAGATCCGGGCCTGTTTTTGCCGGACCTCCCTTCCGTCCGGCTCCCGCCAGCTTACCTCCTCCTCGATGGGAGTCATGGGAGGCCCCGCCGTAATAAACCGCTCCTTCACCCAGCCGTGGCCGATCCCGCCGGGGTTGGCGGTGGAGCGGAGATAGACCCTTGTCCCCGGTCCGTTTGGCCGGTTCCTCGAAAAGAGGTAGCTATATTCCTCAAAGGTGAAATGGGTCAATTCGTCAAAGGCAATAAAGTCATAGGCCTGTCCCTGATACTTGGTCTTGTCCTTGCTGTACTGCATGGCCCCAAAGAGGACCTTGGCCCCTGTGGGAAAGGTCCAGGTGTGGGTGGTGGAGTTATACCTCGCCTTGGGATAGGCTCTGGGATAGTAATTCAGGGTCTTATCCACCAGTTCCCCCAGTTGGGGGAAGGTCTTGCGGAGGATCAGGGCCTTGTAGTGGGGGATATGGACCTGGCGCAGTGCCTCGATCACCAAGGCGTCTGACTTTCCCCCTCCCGCGGCTCCCCCGTAAAGGGCCTCGTACTCCGGCCGGGCCATAAATACAGCCTGCCGGGGCTGGGGCTTCCAGATGGTCGTCATCCCTCTGCCCCCTCTCCCGGTTCTTCTTTGGCCCCAGCAGTATCCTCCCGGATCTCCGGCATAAGGATCACCCCGCCGGAGGGCTCTTCGCTCCCCTTTTTGTCGTCCTCCTCCTGGCCCCAGCAAAAGTTGGACCGAAGCTCAAACTCCGCCCCCTGACGCTTGTCCTTGTCAAAGAGCTGGCTTTCCCAGTATTCCTCCACCCGAAGCCTGGCCCGTTCCACCGTCTCCCGGTATTTCTTCTTTCCCCGGTAACACAACAATTCTTTTCGCGCGGTAAAGCCTAACGCCAAAGCCAGCCCGCTGACTGTGGGGGGATGGACCCCCACCATAACGGGAAGCCCCTGCTTGTCCAATACCGCTTCCCCCTCCTCATTGTAAAGGGGTTTGCCCAGGCAGCCTTGAAAGTAGGCGTCCGCAAGGGCCTGAAGCTCCCCTGGGGCCTTATCACTCGGCTTTCCGATCCTTCTCTCCCCCTGTTCCGTCACCTTCCGCGCCCGCTTTCCTGGGAAGCGCCGTCAACACATAGCTTTTTCCCCCCGCTCCCCGCCCGGCCCGAAGCTCATATGCCTCGTTCAACTCCGCTACCGAAAAGCCCGGCAGTTCCAGCCTTTTTCCTCCGTCCTTGCACTTCCTGCCAAACTCCAGCGTCACCGCCGTCAAGAGGGCGTCCACCGCCGCTTGGAGTTGCTTTGCGCCGATTTGGATCTGCTCCATTCTGTTTCGCAGCTCCTCCAGTTCCCGCCTCCGGTCCTCAGGTTTCTTTTCCGGCCGCCTCTTGCTTTCCTCCGACCTTACATGCTGATCCTTCCTCATTTGCTCCCTCTCCCTTCTGCTCAATAACCTCTCTCATAGTCCTCCCACCACTGCCAGGCATCCACATGACTCACGCACTCCTCACAGCCTACAATATCTCCCTGTTCGCTGCGATAAAGGCTGTCTGTCTCCGTTCCGCATACCGGGCAGCGCGGCCAGCTTCCCTCGCCGTAATCCGTCGGGACCAATCTGCCCTCCGGAAAATCGTCATACCACATTCCATCATCTCCTTTCTTTGTCTGTTTCATTAAACGCTTAAAGCAAAAAAATTTTCCCCACTTTTCTCAAAGCGGAAGCTCTCCCTTGCAGGATTCCTGCCATCGTGATCCCCCCATTGCCCCTTTTCATT
>CANOHR010000136.1 GCA_947565875.1 uncultured Pseudoflavonifractor sp. | reverse complement strand
TTTCTCCCGGCTGATCCACCATGTTACCGATGGGGAATATACCCACGCCTCTCTGGGGCTGGAGGGTCCCCGGGGACCATTTTACAGCTTTGCCCGGAAGAATCCCCGTATGGCCCTTCCCGCGGGGCTTATCCAGGAGCATGCGGACAGGGGATTTTTCTCCCTCCATCCCCACATCCCCTGCTGTCTTTATGAGTTGGAGGTCAGCGAGGATACATACCGGTTTCTGTGCCGTCGGCTGGAGGTCATGTACCGGAACCGGGAGCGCTACCACTATAGCCTCCTGGGTACACTGGCCTGCTTTTTCCGCCTGCCCTTTGCCCGGCGGCATCACAAGTTCTGTTCCGAGTTTGTGGCGGAAATGCTCTGTGAGAGCGGGGCGGTGGAGTTGGGTAAGGACCCTTGCCTGACCCGGCCCATGGACTTCTGCAGTCTCTCCGATCTGAGGCCTATCCACCAAGGCGAGGTAGGAGGCCTTATGGGAAGCGTGGCATAACAAGAATAGGAAGCGGCCCCGGCACGCTCGCCGGGGCCGCTTGTTTCATAGGATAACAAGGGATTGAAAATCTCTGCCGGGTATGGTATGATGCCCTTATGATACAAAGGAGACAAAATTGTTTAGAAGGGGCGGAGAAGGATATGGAACCGGACAGAAAGCTTCTTTTGATGGCGGAGACGGGGGCGGATATCCCGGCTGAGTTGGCGGAGAGGTATGACATTCAGATCGTACCCATGCACATCACCTTTGGAGCGGAGACAAAGGACGACGGCTCTTTTCCCTCGGAGGAAATCTGTGCCTACTATGACCGCACGGGGGTCCTTCCCAAGACCAGCGGCAGCGTGCCGGAGGATTTTGTCAGGGCGTTTGACGCCGCCCATGAAAAGTGGCCCCAGGCCCGGATCCTGCATCTGGCCTATTCGGCAGCCACCACCTGTTCCTACCAGAGCGCCCTCATTGCCGCCGAGGACCGGGACTATGTGAGGAGTCTGGATACCAGGGTAGCCTGCGCGGGTCAGGGGGCGGTGGTGTTGACCATGGCCCGGCTGCTGGAGAAGCACCCGGACTGGGGGATGGAGGAGGCCATAAAGGCGGCGGAGGATCTGGTCGAGCGGGTACGGATGAGCTTTATCCCCGACGACCTGGAGTACCTGCGGGCCGGGGGGCGGGTGAGCAATGCCGTGGCCCTGGCGGGCCGGGTGCTGGGACTTCACCCCCTCATTGAGTTTGTGGATGGAAAACTGGTAGCAACCCAAAGGCTCCGGGGGAAGCTTTTGAAGCTGGCGCCTCAATTGATACGGGATCGCGCGCGGCAGCAGGACCTGGACCGGGAGGAGCTGTGGCTCATCTGGACCCCCGGCTTTCCCGATGAGGTCCGCGCCGCCGCGGAGGCGGAAGCGAAAGCTCTGGGGTTCCAAAGGGTCACCTGGATCAAAAGCGGCGGGGTCATCACCACCCACGCCGGTCCCAGCGCTTTCGGGGTGGTGGGCTTTTCCAAAAAGTAAATTGATATAAATTTTTATGCGCTGGGAACCCAAAAGGTTCCCGGCGCATTTCTGTGTCTGACACCTTTTCTTTTTCCTAAAAAAACCCTTTAAAGAAATGTAAGAGATCGGTAAGTCGGTCTTATAATTTCTTTGGTAGACTTTCCCTCAGAAAGGGAGGTCGCCTTATGGAATATGTGCTGACAGCGGAAAATCTGACGAAGGAATATAAGGGTTTCCGGGCCTTGGACGGTCTTGCCCTCCGTGTGCCCAAGGGAGCCATTTACGGTCTGGTGGGGAAAAACGGGGCGGGGAAGACCACCCTTATCCGGATCCTCTGCGCCCTTCAGGCTCCCACAAAGGGAGGGTACAGTCTTTTTGGGGTAGACAGCGGGGACAAGGCGGTGACCCAGGCGCGCGGTCGGATGGGGGCGGTGGTGGAGGCTCCCGCCGTTTATCAGGAACTGACGGCGGAGGAGAATCTTCGTATCCAATATAAGGTGTTGGGGCGCAGGGATATTGACGCTATCCCCGGTCTGTTGGAGTTGGTAGGGCTGGAAGGTACAGGAAAGAAAAAAGTAAAAAATTTTTCCTTGGGTATGCGTCAGCGGCTGGGGATCGCCGTGGCTCTGGCTGGGGATCCGGAACTGCTGATCCTGGACGAGCCGGTGAATGGCCTGGATCCTCAGGGCATCATCGAGATGAGAAAGCTCCTTCAACGGCTGAACCGGGAACGGGGGACCACCATCCTTATCTCCAGTCATATTTTGGATGAGCTTTCCCGCCTGGCTACCCATTATGGATTTATCGACAGGGGCCGCATGGTGGAGGAGACGGCGGCGACAGATATCACTGAAAGTCTGGAAAAGCACTACATGAAGCTGGTGGGAGGGGAATGGAATGAATAGATTGATGTCGGCCGACCTGTTTCGGCTCAAGCGGGATAAGGTGTTTTTGATCTGCTGGGCGGCTTTGGCGATCCTGTCGGCGGCGGTGCTTATGAACGGCGTCCGCCAATGCCGTGTTATGAGGGCGGAGGGCTACCAGATGGAATTGGCGGGTCACTTCTTCCGGCTTGTTCCAGCACTGTCGGTGTGCGTTGCGGTATTCACAGGTCTCTTCCTGGGCACCGACCACAGCGAGGGAGCGCTTCGCAACCGGCTTATGGTAGGCCACAGCCGGGGGCGGGTCTACCTGGCGGCTCTGGGCTCCGCTCTGATGGGGGCCATGGCCTTTGCCGGAGCCTGGTTGGCGGGAGGGGGAGCGGTGGCTCTCTTTGGACGGGAACATTGGCATATGGGAGCGGGACAGACCGCTTTGTTCATACTCATCGCTATAGCCTCCGCCCTGGCCCTGGCCTCCATCCTGACGGTGGCGGGGATACTTTCGGAGAAGAAGTCCACCGCCGCGGTGGTCTCCATTCTGCTGACCCTGGGCCTGTTCTTGCTCTCTACCTGGATCTATTCCCGGCTTCAGGAGCCGGAGATGGAGACAGGACTTGTTATTACCACCGCCGGAATGGAGTGGGGAGATCCTACCCCCAATCCCCGTTATGTAAGTGGAACCCTGCGGCAGGTCTTCGAACTGCTGATGGATCTGCTTCCCTCAGGGCAAATGGTCCTCCTCTCTGAACTGGCTGTGAGCCGCCCGATAGGGAACCTCCTGGCCTCAGTGGCGGTGACGGCGGCGGCCACACTGACGGGAATGGCCCTGTTTTATAAAAAGGATCTGAAATGAAAAAAGCGTCCTCCGGAACCCGGAGGACGCTTTGGCTATAAATGTTTATAGGGGCAAACAGAAGAGGGAGAGCGTAGGGCGGGACGCCCCGGCGCGTCCCGCCCTACGACCCCTGACAAACGTGGGTCGTAGGGGCGGGTTCCAAACCCGCCCGCCCAGGGATGGGACCACCGTTAAATTTCTATTTATCCCCTAACTGCCCATAGCACGCCTCAATCTCTTTCCTTGTGGCCAGCCCCAGGGAGAAGGCAGTGGCACTTCCCGCCGCTACCGCCAGTCGGAGGGCTTTAGAATAGCCTCTTTCGCAGGCGGTCAAAAATCCGGCTACCGTGGAATCGCCGGCTCCCACGGAGTTTTTCAGCGTTCCACTGGGGGTTTTCTGGGTATATACGTTGCCATCGACGGCGGCCAGCAGGGCCCCGTGGCCTCCCAGAGAGACCATCACATTTTCCGCACCCTGCCGTTGTAGTTCCTGAGCGGCCTGGGTAAGGGCGGGAATATCATCGGCGGCCAACTCCTGCCCTACCAACTCCCCCAGTTCCCGATGATTGGGCTTTATCAGAAAAGGATGGAAGGGAAGGGCGCATAGCAGCAGTTCGCCGGTGGCGTCCACGACACAATGGACAGCCTTGCACGATACATGCTTTAAAATATCTCCATAGATCCGGGGAGAGAGGGAGATGGAGGCTGAGC
>CANOHR010000135.1 GCA_947565875.1 uncultured Pseudoflavonifractor sp. | reverse complement strand
CCTCCCAGATACAAGTTCCTCGAAAATCAAAGATCCCCGAAGCAAAAAGCCTCGGGGACCCACGTTCGGATCTGCCTCCCGGCCGGAGTAACACTCCGGCCATGGACGTGTCCAAATTCTTCTCTCATCCAGACTATACTGTCGGTCCCGGAATCGCACCGGGTCGGCCTTGCCAAAACAAGGTTCGCGGACTATACCGCCGGTAGGGAATCTCACCCTGCCCCGAAGAACTTATTCTGTTGTCCCCATTATAGGCGGAGGAAGGAGACTTGTCAAGCGGTTTTAGGCAAGTCCATGGACCAGTTCCGCGCAGGCGCGAAACTCCTCCCCGTTGGTCTGCCAGATCTCGTACTCCGAAAGGGAGGGAAGGCCCATGGAGACGCCGGATTTCCGGTATACCATACCGCTGTCTATGTTTCCCTTCCGGCCTGTAGTGTGGAAGCACAGGATCCCGGTCTCCCGGTAGATGGCTTGAATATTGTCCCGCTTGACTCCGCTGCCCGCCATGATCTGGATCCGGTCTCCGCTCTGGCGGGAAAGCTCCTTTAGGACGGTCAGGCCCTCCGCCGCGGACTGGGCCTGACCGGAGGTGAGGATGGTCTGGCAGCCCAGCGCCACCGCCGATTCCAGGGCGGCATAGGGGTCCCGGGTCATATCAAAAGCCCGGTGGAGGGTGACCTCCATCTCTCCGGCCTTGTCCATGAGCCGTTTCATTCCTTCCATGTCCAACTCCCCCTGGGGAGTCAGGACGCCGATGACCACACCGTTAGCCCCCAGATCCCGGAACTGGGCGATCTGTTTTTCCATCTCCTCCAGTTCCCAAGCAGAATAGAGAAAGTCTCCAAACCGGGGACGAATGAGTGCGTTGATCCTGATATCTGACTGACGGTGGATCTGCTCAAAGAGGAAGGGGGAGGGGGTGGTGCCGCCGATAGCCAGATTGGCGCACAGTTCCAACCGGTCCGCCCCGCCCCGGATAGCGGCCATGGCAGAAGGATAGGAATCTACGCAGCCTTCGATCAAAGGTACCCTCATGGGAAAACAGCTCCTTTCTTTGTCTATCATAGCATAGAGTGGCTTTTTCTTCCAGCCCCTATACGGCAAAAGGCTCCCCCAAAAGGGAGCCTTTTGTATATGCTGTTTCTCTTAGACGGGGAGATACTCGATGGAGACCACCGCGTCATTTTCCAGGATAAAGGACAGGACCACGTTCTCCTTGGTGTAGCGCAGGGAGGAGCCCAAACTTTCCCCTTCCCCATAGGTGGCGGTCACATCGGCGGCAGAGGCTCCGATGTAGAGTCCCTCGGGGGTGGTGACGCTGTCGTCGGTGAGGAGGATAGAGTTTACATAATCTTTTTCTCCGTCGGGCCGGGTGAGGACCTGAAAGCCGGAGTAGGTGTAGGTCTTGTCCAGCCCCTCAAAGGCGCAGGAGGCGGCCTCAAAGTAGCTCTGGGGCTCCCCCAGGGCGGAGAGGACCTCCGACATGTCCTGGTCAATGGAGACGGCAAAGTCCCCGGAGAGAAAGACATAGGTGCTGTAGGAGGTTCCGGGCTCGGCAGTGGGGGCGGTGGAGGGCTGGGCGGAGACGGCAGGAGTCGAAGGAGCAGGGGGCTGGACGGTCTCGGTGACACTGTCACCGCCGCAGGCGGCGAGGGTGAGAGCCAGGGCAAAGGCGGCGGCAATGGCGCGGGTATGGATCCGATTCATAAAAGGTCTTCCTTTCCAGGTATTTCGATCTCTGCTGGAGGAACTTCCTCCGGCAAAGGGGCTTCTGTTTCAGGGACGGGAGTGGGCGTATCCGCCGGGGCCGGGGAGGGGACAGCCTCTCCCGGGGGTAGGACGGCAGGATCCTGAGTGGGCCCGTCGGAGAGTTCTTCTGCGGGGGCCTGGATGGGCTCCGCGGGAAGTTCCGCCGGCGGTTGAACGGTGGGCTCCGGACCGGCAGACATGGAGGGCTCCGGGCTGGTGGCCTCCAGCACGCCGGGGGGGAGAAGAGCTTCCCCATCCTCTGGATCCTGGCTCTGCTCTCCCAGGGGGTCTGCCGTTACCTCCACGCTTTCGGACTCCTGGGGAAGCTCCTCAAGGGAGGTGCCCACCGGGACCACGGGGCAATTTTCGTAGTCATATACATAGTAGTTAGAACGGATGGGCGCGCATTTTTCCGTATACTCCCGGACCGCCATCTCATCCAGCAGGAAGGAGTTGAGGGGATAGCTGTCAGGATGGGGGCAGGCGTCAAAGTGATACCAACCGTTGCCCACATTTACTAGTTGCCAATAGTGATCGGTGCCGCCCCCCACCCGGTAAAGGTCCACATTGGGGATCCCGGCACGGGTCAGAAGGGCCTTGGAGCAGGCAAAGTAATTATAGCAATCGCCCCGGTTTCGGGTAAAGCCAACGTAGGCTCCGATGAGCCAGCTGGATTTGTCGGAGGAGCCCACGTATTTCACATGGGTATGAACATAGTTATAGATGGCCCGGGCCTGCTCCCATTGGGACATAGAAGGGGTCACGATCTTAGCTAGGATCTGGTCGCTCACCTCATCCACCATTTCCTGGGTGACCTCCGGCAGGGGAGGGAAGGAGGGCTCCACGGCCCCGGAGACGTCGGCGGTGGGATCGTCGTCATTGACCCCGGAGACCTCTACCACCGTAACAGTGACGGTGGTTTCCGCCCGGTTCCCGCTTTTATCCTCCGCCCGGTAGATCACCGGATACTTCCCAGCCTGGGACAGGTTGACGGCGGAGGCGTCGATCTGGAAAGGGACGAGACCGTCCACCGCGTCCACGGCGGAGACGCCGCTGCGGTAGGAGAGGGTCATACCCACCGCCACAGTAAGGTCGTGGGGCCCTTCAATAACAGGAGGTTCCGTGTCGGGAGGCGGGGAACTTTCTGAGGTAGGACTGGGGGCGGAAGTGGGGGAGGGGGGGGATAGGAGCCAGCCCTGCTGCCTGTAAAGGAACAGGACCAGAGCGATAAGGGCGGCCAGCAGACAGAGAAGCAGCGCCACGCCGGCTCCTCCGCCGGACCCCTGTTTGTTTCCTTTTTTGGCTCCAGGCATATTCGCTCCGACCTTTCCCCAGGGCGGGGCCAAGGGCCCGCCTCATTCCTTAGGCTAAAAATTGTATCATATCCGGGGGAATTTTGCAAGGGGCGGAGATTTTTGGGAGCATTGAGCCGGGAAAGGGGGAAAAGGGATGCTTTGCCGCCCTTCCGACCTCCTTTTCCCCTTGCCGTCAACGCTTGACAAGAAGCTACCGGAAACGGTATACTACTTTTATACGTACCCTGCCCTTCGGTGGGGAAAAAGACAGGGAACGGACGTCTTTTGGGGAATGGATATGCAAAATCATGTGTTGAACGATCTGAACCGAATCGTAAAGGAGAAGCCGGACAAGCTGGCCTTTTCCGACGGGACCCGGGGCCTTACCTTCCGGCAACTCTATGAGGCCAGCCGGGGGGTGGGGAGCAGCCTCCACCGGGCCGGGATCTACAAAAAGCCGGTGGTAGTCTTCATGCGGAAATCACCGGAGGAGATCGCCGCCTTCTTCGGCGTTATCACGGGGGGCTGCTTTTATGTGCCCATCGACGAAGAGATGCCCGCGGGGCGGATCCAACTGATCCTGGACAATGTGCGCTCTCCCCTTGTGATCTGTGACAGGGATACGGAGAAGATAGCGCAGGAGTTTCAGCTTGGGGAGGGAAGGATCGCCCTCTATGAGGACCTGGCTGCCCCAGAGGCGGACGGGGCGGCACTGGAGGAGATCTACCACAGGGCCATTGACACCGATCCCATCTACATCGTCTTCACCTCCGGCTCTACAGGCATACCCAAGGGGGTGGCGGCCTGCCACAGGTCGGTGATGGACTATGTGGAGCAGCTTTCTGAGATCCTGGAGTTTGACGGGGACACGGTCTTTGGAAACCAGACGCCCCTTTACTTTGACGCCTGTCTG
>CANOHR010000134.1 GCA_947565875.1 uncultured Pseudoflavonifractor sp. | reverse complement strand
GCCAGTCCGCCTGCAAGACCAGCTGCGGCATCGCCAATCAGCAGTGCGAGAGCGTTCGCAAGTAAAAGCGCCCACTCAAAAATGCCGCCGAGGCTCGGCGGCATTTTTCTGTATATAGAAACGGGGGGATATACCATGATACACCGCTACACCCTGAATGGAATGCATGTGGTCATCGACACCCACTCGGGTTCGGTCCACCTGGTGGATGAGGCGGCCTACGACGTGATCGGGCTCTATGACGAGGGAAAGACCCGGGCCCAGATCATCCCCGCTCTGTTGGAGAAGTATGCCGGGGACCCTGAGGTCACAGCCCCGGAGTTGGAGGAGTGCTGCGACGAGGTGGAGGAACTGAGGGCGGAGGGAAAGCTTTTTGCCCCGGATACCTTCGAGCCTTTGGCCGGGGAACTGAAGGAGAGAAGCGCGGGGATCGTCAAGGCTCTCTGCCTTCACGTGGCCCACACCTGCAACCTCAACTGTTCCTATTGCTTCGCAAGTCAGGGCAAGTACCACGGGGACCGGGCGATGATGAGTTTTGAGGTGGGCAAGCAGGCCCTGGACTTTCTCATGGACCACTCGGGTTCCCGGCGGAACCTGGAGGTGGATTTCTTCGGCGGGGAGCCTCTGATGAATTGGCAGGTGGTGAAGGATCTGGTCCGCTATGCCCGCTCGGTGGAGAAGGAGCGGGGGAAGAATTTCCGCTTTACCCTTACCACCAATGGGATGCTCATCGATGATGATGTGATCGACTTTGCCAACAAGGAAATGCACAATGTAGTCCTCTCCCTGGACGGAAGGCGTGAGGTCCATGACCGGTTCCGGGTGGACTATGCCGGGAAGGGAAGCTGGGAGAAGATCGTGCCCAAGTTTCAGAAGCTAGTGAAGGCAAGGGGGAACAAGGGTTACTATATGCGGGGCACCTTTACCCACCATAATCCCGATTTTCTGGAGGACGTCAAGGCCATGCTGGAGTTGGGTTTTACCGAGCTTTCCATGGAGCCGGTGGTCTGCGCCCCCGACGACCCTTCCGCCCTTACGAAGGAGGACCTGGCGGTGGTCATGGACCAGTATGAGAAGCTGGCCGGGCTTATGGCCCGGCGGCGGAGGGAGGGCCGTCCCTTTACCTTCTACCACTACATGATCGACCTTACCGGGGGCCCCTGTGTCTATAAGCGCATTTCGGGCTGCGGCTCAGGCACCGAATACATGGCGGTCACCCCCTGGGGAGACCTGTACCCCTGCCATCAGTTTGTAGGGGAGGAGAAATTCAAACTGGGGGATGTGTGGCATGGCGTCACCGCCCCTGAGGTCCAGGCTCAGTTTGCTGCCTGCAACGTCTATACCCGGTCCCAGTGCCGGGACTGCTGGGCCCGGCTGTACTGTTCCGGAGGCTGCGCCGCAAACGCCTATCACGCCACCGGCTCGGTGAACGGCGTCTATGAGCAGGGCTGCGAACTGTTTCGTAAGCGGATGGAGTGCGCTATCGCCCTGGAGGCGGCGCGGACCCTGGAGGAAGAATAATGGATACTCCCATCTGCGATTTTGTCCGCTCCTACGCCGCACGGGGGAGCCTCAGGCTCCATATGCCGGGGCACAAGGGAAGGACGGTCCTGGGACCTGAAGCGTTGGATATCACCGAGGTGGAGGGGGCCGACGTTCTTTACCATGCGCGGGGGATCATCCGAAGAAGCGAGGAAAACGCGGCGGAGCTTTTTGGCTCCGTCGCCACCTTCTATTCCGCCGAGGGCTCCTCCCTGTGCATCCGGGCCATGCTCTATCTGGCTCTGCTGCGAGCGGGGGAGAAAGGCGAAAGGCCTCTGATCCTGGCGGGGCGTAACGCCCACAAGACCTTTCTCTCCGCCGTGGCCCTGCTGGACTTGGAGGTGGAGTGGCTCTACCCGGAAGGAGGGAGCCTCCTCGCCTGCCCGGTGACGGAAAAGGACCTGGAGGAGGCCTTCCGCCGGGAGCGAAAGCCCACGGCGGTCTATATCACCGCCCCGGACTACCTGGGAGATCTGCCGGATATCAGGGCCCTGGCGGAGGTTTGCCATCAAAATGGGGCTTTGCTATTGGTGGACAATGCCCACGGCGCCTACCTCCACTTTTTGCCCACCCCCCTCCATCCCATGGACCTGGGGGCGGATCTGTGCTGCGACTCGGCCCACAAGACCCTCCCTGTCCTGACAGGCGGGGCCTACCTCCACCTGTCGAAGACCGCTCCCCAGACTTTGACGGAGCAGGGGGAGACCGGCCTGTCCCTCTTTGCCTCCACCAGCCCTTCCTACCTGATCCTGCAATCGCTGGACGCAGTCAACGCTTATCTGGCGAAGGGCTTTCGGGAGGCATTGGCAGAGTATACGACCGCGGCGGAGAAGTTGAAAGAGAAGCTTTCCAGCCGGGGTTGGTCTCTGGTGGGAGAGGAGCCTCTGAAGCTCACGGTAGCCCCAAAGGTCATGGGATACCGGGGGACACAGTTGGCTGGGTTTCTGCGGAAGGAGGGGGTGGAGCCGGAGTTTGCCGACCCGGACTTTCTGGTACTGATGCTGACCCCCGGTCTGGGCGGGGAGAGTCTGGAAAGGCTGGAGGACATTTTCTCCCGGATCCCTCGCCGTCCCACTATATGGGAGAGCCCTCCCGCTCTGCCCAAGGCCCGGAAGGTCCTGTCTCCTCGTCAGGCCATGTTTTCTCCCCAGGAGGAGGCGCAGGTAGAGCGGTGTGTGGGCCGGATCCTGGCTGCCCCAACGGTAAGCTGTCCCCCGGCGGTGCCCATCCTGCTGTGTGGAGAGGAGATCAGCGAGGAGGCGGCAGAGTGTTTCCGGTACTATGGGATCGAAAGCTGCTCTGTTATAAAATGAACGGATAGGACATGGCCCGGTTCACATTCCTGTGAGCCGGGCCATGTCTTTGGGAAGGGGAGCGTCAAAAGACAGCTTTTCTTCCGTAAAAGGTTGACATAATTCCAGATGGGCGGAGTGGAGGGCGGGGCGGGAGATCAGAGCCGGGTCTTCGGTGCCATAGAGAAAATCCCCCGTCAGAGGGTGGCCGATATAGGCCATATGGACCCGGATCTGATGGGTGCGGCCGGTCTCCAACGTCAGCCGGACCAGAGAGAAGCGGTCCCCCTGCTCCATCACCTGATAGTGGGTCCGGGCGCTTTTTCCGTCTGGGCGGACCTCCTGGCGGATGTAGGAGGTGTCTGTCCGCCCCAGGGGAGCGTCGATGGTCCCCGCAGCGGGGGAGGGACAGCCCTCGCACACCGCCAGGTACTCCCGGAGAAAACGGCCTGAGTGAAGCGCGGCGGTGAGGGCGTGCTGGGCGGCGGGGTGCTTGGCTACCACCATAAGTCCGGAGGTCCCCTTGTCCAGCCGGTGGACCGGATGGAAGTCGGCGGGAAGGCCGATGGTGTGATAGTAGTAGACCAGCCGGGCTCCCAGAGAATCCTCCCAGCTTCCGGCGCAGGGGTGGACCGCCAGACCGGCGGGCTTGTCCACCACCAGCAGATCTTCATCCTCATATAGGATATCCACCGGCCCCTTGTTAGGTACGATGTCCGAGGGAGCCTTGTCATCGCATAGGATAGCCACTGTCTGTCCGGCGTGGACCAGATAGCTGGTGTAGATGTCCTCTCCGTCCACCAAAAGCCCATGAGGCCGCCGTTTGGACCGGCGGATGGCAGAGGCGGACAGCCCATGGCGGCGGAGGATGGAGTCCACCCGCTTTCCCTCCTCCTCTTGGTTTACATAAAATTCGAGATATCGCATAAAGCCACCCCCATCTTCTGCCTTTTTCTTCATATGTACCACAACCGGGCGGGGAAGTCAAATCAAAAAGGGAAAGCAGGGACCTTTTCTGTTTGCGCCGGCCCTATATCATGTAGAATTAGCACTCATAAATTGAAAGTGCTAACGTTTACAATTTGGACATAATTTGTGGTATATTTGTTCACAGCCATTGAGTATACTAAAAATCGGAAGGC
>CANOHR010000133.1 GCA_947565875.1 uncultured Pseudoflavonifractor sp. | reverse complement strand
GGCTGGAGGAAGCCCGAAGGAATGTGCGACAGCGCCTGGTCCTCTATCTCTCCCTTTGTTATGACTCTTGCCTACGGCGGTTCGGATATCTATGAGGGCTGGATGAAGAACAAGAAGTCGGCCATGATCTCCTGCAACGACGGTTTCCGCCCGGTAAGCTTTTACATTGAGGCGCTGGAAGAGGACGCTTCCCAGTGGTTCTGATAAAACGGCAAACAACAAAGTCGGTCCGGCCCGGTATCCTACACCGGGCCGGACCGACTTTTGCCTGACCTGCTGAAAAGGTTTCTTTTGCGGGGAAAATATAAATGGCTGCGTAGGGCGCGGCATCCTTGACGCGCCGGACCCACATGTGTGACCATGGGCGGCGCGTCCGGGAGGCCACGCCCTACGGACGATACGGGATCAAATCGGTGATCCCATCCCCGCACCCGTTGATTTCCCCTAAAACAAAAGACCGGACCGCCCTTTCAGACGGTCCGGCAAGAGGTTCATTGAAGGCTCTTGGGCCCAAAGCCGTATGGTAAAAGTTCCGCCAGGGTCGTTTTCATAAACTCCCTGTCTCCCCGGCCCAACAGCAACTCCAGGTTGGGAGCGAATTCATAGAGCATTTGCCGGCAGGCCCCGCAGGGGCCGCAGTAGTCGGTGCAGTTGCCCACCACCGCCAGCTTTATAAAATCATCCCTGTGGCCCTCGCTCACCGCCTTCACAAGGGCGGTGCGCTCGGCGCAGATGGTGGAACCGTAGGCGGCGTTTTCCACGTTGCAGCCGGTGAAGACCGTCCCGTCGGCGCAGAGAAGGGCGGCGCCTACGGGAAACTTGGAATAGGGAACGTAGGCTTTGTCCAGCATGGCGTAGGCCAGGGCGGCTAATTCTCGGTCAGTCATGAAAAGACCTCCTCAAATGATTTTACTGCCAGGTGACTCCCAGCTTGGGCCGTACTTCCAGGTCAATGATCTCCCGGGCGTCGTAGAACTGGCTGTACCAACCCACCGCCTTGCCGCCGGGGCCGCCCCGGAGGGTGGTGCCGTCGGGATGGAGCCGGTCGCAGATGACGGCGGAGATATCCGGTTTTACATAGGAGAAGGAGTTGATGCCGACGCTGGCGAAAATGCGGAAGCCGAACTCTTGGAGGAATTGAAATTTGGGCCCTGTTTTATGCCAGTCGTCTCCGTCGGGCCGGGCGCCGTGAGGATAAAAAAGGATCTGGGTGGGCCCCACCAGAGAGCCTACCTCCTCCTGCCAGCGGACGGTGTCCCGCTTGACCCACGCAAGGTCTACCCGGTCGCCGTTGAGGTTGATGTGGCCCCAGGTGTGAGAGCCAAAGTACCAGCCGGTTTCCTTTAGCCGCTGGATAATGGGCTTCACTGCGTCGATCTCAGCCTGCCGGTTTGCGTCGAAGGCGGGCCGTCGGGGGTCGGTGGCGGTGATGTCGATGTCATTTTGGGTCCGGTAGCCCAGGATCCCCTGATAGCCAGTGAGGGACAGGCAGCCCTTTACCCCGTTGAGGGAAAAGTCGGGATGTTCCCGGACAAATTTGTCCAAAATAGTGATGGCGTCCAGGTCCTGAGTAAGGAAGGTCTCCTGGGTGTAGGGGTCGGTACACTCCGCCCAGACCTCCCCGTCGGTGCCCAGCACCAGCTTGGAGGTAAAGCCCTCTTCCAGCATATAGTCGTAGTAGTTGGTGTCATCAAAGGAGATAATGAGAGGCTTTTTCCCCTCGGGGATCATCAGGGTGTTGCGTTGCATCCGGGCAACGCCGTCGTCGCCGGTGACCTCGCTCCATACCTCATTCATGCTTACCAGGATATAGTTCCGGTCATAGACGTTTTGCAGGATCTTGTTGTACTCGTCCACCGTGACCATCCAGTCGTCCAGACCCTCTTTCTGGGACTGGGAGGAGGGGCAATCCTGAAAGCCCCACTTGGGATAGGCGATGACCGGGTGGAAAAAGAGATGCTCCACGACCTGGTCGGGCCCCCAGGCCACCAGGGGGACGGGGGGCGTGGTGACCTCGGGATCCGGCGTAGGTTCCGGGGTGGGGGTGGGTTCTGGAATAGCGGTCTCCGCCACGGTTGGGCTTTCTGTGGGCTTAGGATCCTTGTCCTTGCCGCCGCAGCCGGAAAGCTGGAGGGTGAATAGAAGGGCGAGGCTCAGGGCCAGCGCCCGCTTCCGGGAAGGATTTACCATATTCGTCGCATTCCTCTCTATTTTGTAGTAGCTTCATTATATCGAGGTGTACCCAAAAAACAACAACAAAATGCTTACAATTTATGGAAGACTGTGCCAAAGAAGGGGGGGAACAGATGGACCTCGGTTTTTTCTGTTGCAAAATTCGGAAGAATCTGGTAGAATAACCAGAGACTATTTTTGCCTATCCTGATAGGGAAGGCTTTCTCAGGAGATGTGCGCATGGACAAGAACGCAAAGCGGAAAAAAGCGGAGAAGGTCCGGGCGGAGGAAGAGGCTCTCAACCGTATCCTGTGCTGGGTGGCGGGGGGAGCGGTGCTGGAGTTTCTGCTACTTCTGCTGACCCGCTACTGGACCCATTATACCGGAGCGCAGGTGAATCTGCGCTTGGCGCTGGACAGCGTAGTGAGGATCCTGGCGGTAGCGGGGCTCTGCTGCGCCGCCGGGGCAGGCTATTGGTGGAGCAGCGCCCGGAAAAACGGTAAGGGCGTCAATCTGCCTGGCACACTGTGCCTGTTTATGGTAGGGGTGTCGGTAAGCTGTTTTGCGGCTTGGTTTGGTTCTGATACCGGGCTGCGGCTGGTAAGCTTTGCCGTTCCTGCCGTTGTCATTTTGGCCCTGGTCTATTATCTCTATCAGCACGAGTTTTTCCTTATCGCCAGCCAAAGTGTTCTGGCTCTTTTTGGGATCTGGATGTGCGGAAGAGGTCTGGGCGGCGGAAGAAGCATTTTCTGCTACGCCTATGTGGTGGCGGCGGCCCTTTTGATTCTCGCCGCGGCAGGGCTCTGCCGCAAGGCTCAGGGAGACCGGGGAAGCGTGGAGTGGGGAGGAAAAGAGCGGAAACTCTTTTCTAAGGACGCCAATTACGGCATTCTTTATGCCGGAGCGGTCATCTCGCTGGTGACCCTCATTGTGGCGGCCATCGGGATCTCCTCAGTGGTCCTCTACGCGGTGATGGTAGCATGGCTGCTCATCATGGCGGTCTATTACACCGTGAAGCTGATGTGATGGGATAAAGATCCGGGACACGGAGTTGTCCCGGATTTTTTGTGCCCAAAAGGGGTGACGCAACCGGATGGCAACCTGTTTTTGCGCCATAGTTGGTGGTAATGAATGGCGGAGCCTCCTTTGGGTAAACTATCCCGGAAAGGGAGGCGCGTACTATGGATATGACCAATACGGATTACGGCAAATATGTCAACGCCAAGAGCCAACCCTCGCCTACCGGAAAAAATTGTCTGTGGGCCTTTTGCGTAGGCGGACTCATCTGCACCCTGGGACAGGTGCTGCTGAATTTTTATCAAAATTCCTGCGGCCTTTCCAAAGATGACGCGGCGGCAGCGGTATCGGTATCCCTGATCTTGCTCTCGGCGGTGCTTACCGGGTTGGGGATCTTTGATAAGATCGCCAAGCATGCCGGGGCAGGCACTCTGGTGCCCATCACCGGCTTTGCCAACGCCGTAGTATCCCCGGCGCTGGAGTTCAAAAGCGAGGGACTGGTCATGGGCGTGGCGGCTAAAATGTTTGTCATCGCCGGCCCTGTACTGGTCTTCGGGATCAGTGCCAGCGTGGTCTACGGTCTTGTCCTGCTGCTGTTGGGGTTGAACTGAAAGGTAGGGCGGGGGCTAGCCCCCGCCTTTTCTTTTTGTGGAAAATATTTTTAGAAAAATTTCATAAAACCTATTGACAAACATGGGGACCTGTTGTATAGTATAGACAGAAAGAGGTGAGTCCAATGGGCTAAGAAGTCCAGCCAGAAAAACCCTTTCTGGAAAGGGACCGAGAACCGATCCCGGCTAAGCGAGAAGCA
>CANOHR010000132.1 GCA_947565875.1 uncultured Pseudoflavonifractor sp. | reverse complement strand
ACTTGTAGGTGATCTCCTCCAGGAACTGGTCCATGTCGGGGTGATCCTCCAGGTAGCGCTCATGCCACTTCTCGATCATGGCGTTCCAGCGCTCCTCCCGGACATTCTTGTCGTCGGTATCCATAGCGGCCTTGGCCTCGTCCATGAAATCGGCGGTGATCTTGTCAAAGAGGGCCTGGTCGAAGGCGGCGTGGTCGTAGGTCATCTTCTCCCGGCCGATCTCGGCCACCATGGTGTTGATGAGGTTGACCTGCTTCTGGATCTCCTCGTGAGCCTTGACGATGGCATCGTACATGATGTCGTCGGGCAGCTCCTTGGCGCCGGCCTCGATCATGATGACCTTCTGGGCGGTGGCGGCCACGGTCAGGTCCAGCATGGAGTTGTGCTTCTGCTCCTGGTTGGGGTTGTAGACAATCTGGCCGTCCACATAGCCCATCTCCAGGCAGCCGATGGGGCCGGCCCAGGGGATGTTGGAGATGGCCAGGCAGGCGGTGACGCCGATCATGGCGGTGACCTCGGGAGAGCAGTCCCGGTCCACGCTCATGACGGTGCAGGTGCATACCACGTCGTTGCGGAAGTCGTAGGGGAAGAGGGGCCGGATGGACCGGTCAATGACGCGGCTGGCCAGCACGGCGGGGAGAGAGGGCTGTCCCTCCCGGCGCATGAAGGAGCCGGGGATCCGGCCCACGGCGTAGAGCTTTTCCTCAAAGTCCACGCTCAGGGGGAAGAAGTCCACCCCATCCCGGGGCCGGGGGGAGACGGTGACGGCCACCAGCACGGTGGTCTCGCCATAGCTTACCATGGCGGAGGCGGTGGCCAGCTCGGCCACCTTGCCCACGTTGATCTTCAGGGGGCGTCCGCACAGGTCCATCTCGTAGGTCTTCTCATTGGGAAACTGCTTACGGGTAATAACGGTTGACATGGTTTGTCCTCCTTTTTCTCCCCGCAGCCTGGGTTTAGCACTTGGATTTGGACCCGAATAAGGGATGGGACCGCGCGGACACAGAAGCCAAGGGGGGTTGGCCGGCAGGCGTGAACAGGGAAGTCCAGCTTGCCATTCCGCACGGGGTGAGGACGACCTCCGGGGGAGGAGGCCGTATATAGGGGGGTTATTCGGGCCCAAATCCAACTGCTAAATCAGGTGCGCGGGGGTGTTTTCTACGAAAAAAGGGGCGGTACGGTTTCCCGCACCACCCCTGTCACGTACGGGCTGTCACGCTACAAACCGGGCTGGTCGCAAAAGTTCTAAGCCGTCCGCCTCCGCAAAATGTCCGCCGGGGACATTGTCCCCTCTGGCCGTTTCGCTCCGCTCCCGTCTTAGCCCTTTTGCAGCCCGCTTCTCCGCGCTTCTTACTTACGAATGCCCAGCTTGGCAATGATGGCGCGGTAGCGCTCAATGTCCTTCTTCATCAGGTAGTCCAGCAGCTTCCGGCGCTGACCGATCATCTTGTAGAGGCCCCGGCGGCTGTGGTTGTCGTGGATGTGTACCCGCAAATGCTCGGTGAGTTCATTGATGCGGGCGGTGAGAATGGCGATCTGCACCTCAGGGGAGCCGGTGTCGGTCTCATGGGTGCGGTTGGCCTCGATAACGGCCGTCTTTTCGTCCTTACGGATCATGTGTGTTTCCACCTTTCAATTATTCTGTCCAACTGGCCGGGGGGCGGGCTTGATGGACCCCTCTGACACAGAGGTGTGTCCCGTCTCTCAGTCGGCGGACGGTCGCGTGCCCAAGTACTATATCACAATTCTTGCCCCTTGTAAAGAAATTTATTGGATATTTTCTTGGGTTTGTTCCATATTTTGTCCCTCTACTCCATTTTCTTCCCCCAACCGGGACTCCTGAGGACCCTCAGGCCACCGGTAGCCCGCGTCAAGAAGCTCCTGGGCGCTATGGAGGGCTCCCGTTCCCGCAGAGGGATCCAGGTACCGCTTCTCCCCTTCCGAAAGACTCAGTTCGTTCCAGAACCAAGGTTCCCCGGCCTTTTCTCCCTCCACTACCCGGCATACGAGTCCCATCCGGCGGCTTAAAAGGGTGTAGGCCAGGGCCATCCCCTCCTCGTTGGCTACCCCGCTTACCAGGGCGTCATAGGCGCTTGTTCCTCCGTCGGGGGCATAGGCGGCATAGCTCCATAGCTGGGAAAGGGATTGCCGGACCATTTTCTCCTGTTCTCCCCCCTGAACGGGGGTGGGGAGCGCTTCTACCTGCTCAGCCAAAAGTTCGCTTTCCCTGCGAAGTTCCTCCGCACTTTCCGGGTAAGTCAGAAGGATCTCTACCACCCGCTCCCGGCCGGTTTCCGGGTAAAGGGAGATCTCCGTCTGCGGAAAGCCCAAGGCGGCGGCGGGCGTATCGTAGTAGGCCTGCCGGATAAGCTGGTCGATGGAATTTTCATCCTCGGAAAAGTAGGCCACCCGTAAAACCACCTCCGGAGCAAAACGGCTCAGGGCTTCCTGAAGCTCAGTTCGGATGGCCCCCGTGCCCGTCACCCGGACCATGGAGCGAACCTGCTCCTGGCTCCGGCGGTAGTGGATATCCAGATTGGCCTGATAGTAGGATACCACCCGGGTATATTCATGCTTGATATAGTCCACACAGTAAGCGCCCAGAGGGTCCTGGGTCGCCACCTCCAGGCAGGCGGCGGGCAGGTCGTTTTCCACCGACCCGGTGTAATCGTGGAGTTGGATGGTCCCCTCCTCCGCTCCCTGGCTTACCAGATACAAAACGGCGGAGACCAGTTCCCGGTAATTTTCTACCCGGAGGACCGAGGGATCCTCCGCCGTGGGAGGGCGGTCCACATGAACCGCCGAGGAGGTATAGGACCGCTCCAGCAGGTCGGCGCAGCCGGACAGGGGAAAAAGAAGGGCCAGAGTCAGGGCCCCAAGCAGAATCTGCTTTTTCACGGCGGCGCCTCCTTTCCGCTTTGATTCAGTATCCCAACTCTTCCTCGATAAGTACTACATGGGCCCTTTGGATCCCTGCGGGCTTTCGCCACAGGATCATCAGGGCGGCGCAGCCCCGGTCGGGGCTTTGGCAGTCATAGCATTGGTTGCACCTTGCCGCACAGGGGGTCCTTTTCCCTATCCGGCGGTTATTGAGGGGGGCGGCCACGCTCCTGGCCCGGTGAAGGGCGGAAGCCTCATCGGGGACGATCTTGTTTTCCCCCACCAGGAACCAGACCTCCTCATGTCCGTAAAGGGTCCCGGCCAGGCGGTTACCCACCCCGTCGATGTTGATAATTCTCCCGTTTCCGAAACCGCGTTGGTGGAGCAGAGATAGACCTGGGCTCCCATGGTCGCCTCCCGGGCGGCGGGACCCTCCTCCGTCCAATGCCAGTGGACCTCATTGTGTCCGGCGAGAAACTCATAAAGACCCAGTTCCTTCACCGTCATGGACCCGCCTATGCCGATGGTCCTGCCGTCCAGGGTCTTGTCTATGTACCGGGCCGCCTCCTCCTTTGTGGGGAAACGATGGACGGTAAAACCATGCTTTTCCAGGTTTTCCGTCAGGGTCTTCCAATCGGGCATACCCCATTCCTCCTTGTTGTCAAAGCTCCCCATGGTAGCTTCCAAAGCCCTCTCCCAGTACCTCGTGGGCGTTGGTGACGATCATAAAGGCATTGGGGTCTGCCCGGCGCACCGCCTCCTTGATGGCGACCACCTGGCGCTGCTTGAAAGCGCAGAGGATGACCTTCTTGCTTTGACCGGTGTAGCCCCCTTCCCCCTCCAGATAGGTGACCGTCCGCTCCATCTCCTCCATGACCACCCTGGCGATCTCCTGAGGGTGGTCGGAAATGATATAGGCCACCTTGGCGTTATCCATGCCGTAGAGGACCCAGTCCATCACCACAGTGGAGATATAAAGGGCCACGATACCGTAGAGGGCGGTACCCATGCTGCGAAACACCAGGGCTACCAAAGCTACCACTGTCAAGTCGGCCAGAAGAAGCAGCTTGCCCATGGGCAGCCAAGCCAGCTTCAGCTTTAATAGTCTTGCCACGATCTCAGTC
>CANOHR010000131.1 GCA_947565875.1 uncultured Pseudoflavonifractor sp. | reverse complement strand
CCCCGCTGTCTCTGAACACGCTGGATATTGTATCCTTTCTTCCCCTGTTTGTCAAGAGGGAAATCAAACTTTTTCTCTCTGTTTATAAGGGGTCTGCGCCTTGACAGAGGGGGGAACACTGTGATATAATTCGGGAAAATCTGCGAAGGGCAGATCCCCCATATTTGATTCCCACGCTAAGCCATGCTTCGTGGGATTTTTTATGGAGAACAGGAGGAGCTTATGCGGGACCTTTTCGCTCAATCTCATACCGACGCCTCTCCGGCCTTTGACGGTGGGCGTAGCCGCCTCCAGAGGGCTGGAGGCGACGGCGCTTTTAATGGCTCCGCTGTTTCTGTTTTTCCCGGCTTTTGCGATGTGCATGTGCATTTTCGCGAGCCGGGATTTTTTTATAAGGAGGATATGGCCTCCGGGACCAGGGCGGCGGCAAGGGGCGGGTATACCGCGGTGTGCGCCATGCCCAACCTGGACCCGGTCCCCGACAGCCCGGAGCATCTGGAGCCGGAGTTGGAGGCCATCCGGGAACGGGCCATCATTCCGGTCTACCCCTACGGCGCTATTACGGTGGGAGAGCGGGGGGAGGAACTGGCCGACATGGAGGGACTCTCCCCCCATGTGATCGCTTTTTCCGACGATGGCAGGGGCGTGCAGAGCGAAAGCATGATGCGCGCTGCCATGGAGCGCTGCCACGCGCTGGGAAAGATCTTAGCTGCCCACTGCGAGGTAAACGACCTCCTGCGGGGCGGGTACATCCATGATGGAGCCTACGCCGCCGCCCACGGCCACCGGGGGATCTCCTCGGAGAGCGAATACCTGCAGATCAAGCGGGACCTGGAGCTTGCCCGGGAGACGGGCTGCGCCTACCACGTGTGCCATATATCGGCCAGGGAGAGCGTGGAACTTATCCGAAAAGCGAAGGCCCAAGGCGTGGACGTGACCTGCGAGACGGCCCCCCACTATCTGGTGCTGGACGAGAGGGACCTGCGGGAGGAGGGACGGTTCAAAATGAATCCCCCCCTCCGCTCCCAGGCGGACCGGGCGGCCCTGCTGGAAGGGCTTCTGGACGGCACCATCGACATGATCGCCACCGACCACGCTCCTCATTCGGAGGAGGAAAAATCCAAGGGTCTGGAAAAGAGCGCCTTTGGGATCGTGGGGCTGGAGACCGCCTTTCCCATCCTCTACACCAGGCTGGTCCGCCCCGGGATCCTTCCTTTGGACAGGCTCATCGATCTGATGGCCTACGCCCCCCGGCGGCGGTTTGGGATCCCTCTGGAGGGAGACCAGAGCCGGTGGGATCTGGAGGCGGAGTGGACCATAGACCCGGAGGAGTTTGCTTCCAAGGGTAGGGCTACCCCCTTCGCGGGGGAGCGGGTCTATGGCCGGTGTCTCGAGACGGTGCAGGGAGGAAAAACAGTTTATACTGCCTGATGGGCATAGAGGAGGCTTTTTTATGGCAAAGAGGACAGATTTGAAAAAGATCATGATCATCGGCTCGGGGCCCATCGTCATCGGACAGGCGGCGGAGTTTGACTACGCCGGGACCCAGGCCTGTCTGGCGCTGAAGGAGGAAGGGTATGAGGTGGTGCTGGTGAACTCCAACCCGGCCACCATCATGACCGATACCACCATCGCGGACAAGGTGTATATGGAGCCTCTGACCCTGGAGTATGTGGCCCGGATCCTCCGGTACGAGCGGCCCGACGCCATCATCCCCGGCATCGGCGGACAGACGGGGTTGAACCTTGCCATTCAACTGGAGAAGAAGGGGATCCTGAAGGAGTGCCAGACCCAGCTTTTGGGCACCTCCAGCGAGAGCATCCAGCGGGCGGAGGACAGGGAACTCTTTAAGGAACTGTGCCAGGAGATCGGGGAGCCCGTCATCCCCTCCCAGATCACCTACAGCCTGGAGGAGGCGGTAAAAGCTGCCGGAGAGATCGGCTATCCGGTGGTGCTGCGTCCCGCCTTCACCCTGGGGGGGACCGGCGGCGGCTTTGCCTACGATGAGGCGGAGCTTCGGGAGGTGGCGGAGCATGCCTTCCACCTCTCCCCGGTCCACCAGGTGTTGGTGGAGAAAAGCGTCCGGGGCTATAAGGAGATCGAGTTCGAGGTCATGCGGGACGGAAACGACCATGCCATCACCATCTGCGGCATGGAGAATGTGGACCCTGTGGGAGTTCATACGGGCGACTCCATCGTGGTGGCTCCCATCATGAGCCTCAACGACCACGACCTTAAAATGCTCAACGACAGCGCTATCAAGATCATCCGGGCGTTGAAGATCGAGGGAGGCTGCAACGTTCAGTTTGCTCTGAACCCCAACTCCTCGGAGTATTTTCTCATCGAGGTCAACCCCCGGGTCTCCCGGTCCTCCGCCCTTGCCAGCAAGGCCAGCGGCTATCCCATTGCCCGGGTCACCGCCAAGATCGCCGTGGGTATGACCCTGGAGGACATTCCCATTGCCAACACCAACGCCGCCTTTGAGCCGCAACTTGACTATGTGGTAGCCAAGCTGCCCCGGTTCCCCTTTGATAAATTTGCCTCCGCCAGCAACAAGCTGGGCACCCAGATGAAGGCCACCGGCGAGGTCATGGGTATCGGCGCCAACTTGGAGGAGGCCCTTCTGAAGGCGGTCCGGTCCCTGGAGATCGGGGTGTGTCACTTCCATATGCCCAAGTTTGACTCCATGGGCCGGGAGGAGCTTCTGGAGTATGTCCGGGAGTTCCGGTACGACGGGATCTACGCCATGGCCCAGCTTTTCCGGCTGGAGGCCACGGTGGAGGAACTCCATGAGACCACGGCGGTGACGCCCCTGTTTTTGGAGAGCCTTAAGGGGATCGTGGAGTTGGAGGGGAAACTGAAGGCCGCTCCCGGAGACCTGGAGCTGCTCCGTCAGGCAAAGCGGATGGGCTTTTCCGACAAGTATATCGCCCAGCTTTGGGGACAGAAAGAGGGGGAGGTCTGGGAGACGCGGAAGAGGGAACAGCTTTTCCCCGCCTTCCGCATGGTGGATACCTGCCACACGGGGGCCTATATCCCTTATTTTTATTCCAGCTATACCGGCCAAAGCCAGTCCCTGGTCACGGAGCGGAAAAAGTGCGTGGTGCTGGGGGCGGGGCCCATCCGGATCGGCCAGGGGGTGGAGTTTGACTATTCCACCGTCCACGCCGTCTCCACCATCAAAAAGGCCGGCTATGAGGCTATCATCATCAACAATAACCCGGAGACGGTCTCCACCGACTATACCACCGCCGACAAGCTTTACTTCGAGCCGCTGACGGCGGAGGACGTGATGAATATCCTCCTCTTTGAGAATGCCCTGGACGTGATCGCCTCCCTGGGGGGCCAGACGGCCATCAACCTGGCCGCCCCCCTTCAGGACCGGGGGGTGAATATCATCGGGACCAGCGTGGAGGCCATTGACAACGCCGAGGACCGGGACAAGTTTGAGAAGATCCTCAAGCATCTGGACATTCCCCAGTCGGCAGGTCAGGCGGTGACCAGTATCCAGGCGGGGGTGGAAGCCGCCCAGGCGGTGGGCTACCCGGTGCTGGTCCGGCCCAGCTTTGTGCTGGGGGGGAGGGCTATGCAGATCGTAGCCAACGAAAGCCAGCTTCGGGGCTATCTGAAGACCGCCGTGGAGGTGGATGAGGACAAGCCGGTGCTGGTGGACCACTACATCGTGGGCAAGGAGGTGGAGGTGGACGCCATCTGCGACGGCCGGGACGTATTCGTCCCCGGTATTATGGAACTGGTGGAGCGTACCGGCGTCCACTCGGGAGACTCCATCAGCGTCTACCCCTCCTTCAGTATTTCCGACAAGGTAAAGGGGACCATTCTGACCTACGCCAAGAAGCTTGGCCTGGGTTTGGGGATCGTGGGCCTTTACAATATCCAGTTTATCGTGGACCGGGAGGAGAAGGTCTATATCATCGAGGTGAATCCCCGTTCCTCCCGGACGGTGCCCTTCCTCTCCAAGGCCACCGGCTGGTCCCTGGCGGGCATCGCCACCAAGGTGGTTTTGGGCGA
>CANOHR010000130.1 GCA_947565875.1 uncultured Pseudoflavonifractor sp. | reverse complement strand
GCATCCGGGACATCCGGGCCAAGTGCCTGCGCTCCAACAACCCCCAGAACGTGGTTTCCGCCACGTTTGAGGGCCTGAAGGCCCTGCGGACCCCTGAAGAGGTGGCCGCCGTCCGGGGCAAGAGCGTAGAAGAGATCGTGGGTTAAGGAGGGCGGAAGAAATGGCGAAAGCAACAACAGCGAATGTGAACATTAAGCTGGTCAAGAGCCTGAACGGACGCCTTGCCAAGCACAAGGCCACTGCCGAGTCTCTGGGCCTTCGGAAGATCGGCGACACCACCGTGCAGCCTGACAATGAGGCTACCCGCGGCAAGCTGGCCAGCATCGGTTACCTCCTGCAGGTCACCGAGGACAAGTAAGGAGGATAAGAGAAATGAATCTTCATGATCTCTCCCCCGTAGCCGGTTCCAACCCCAAAGCCTGGCGCAAGGGCCGGGGCGTGGGCACCGGAAACGGTAAGACCGGCGGCCGGGGCCACAAGGGCCAGAAGGCCCGTTCCGGCGGCGGCGTGCGTGTGGGCTTTGAAGGCGGCCAGATGCCTCTGGCCCGCCGTCTGCCCAAGCGGGGCTTCAACAATATCTTTGCCAAGCCCCTGGAGGCCATCAATGTGGCTTCTCTGAACAAGTTTGAGGACGGCGCTACCGTCAATGTCTGCGACCTGCTGGAAAAGGGTATCCTTTCCAAGTGCGAGTACGGCGTGAAGGTACTGGGCAACGGCTCCCTCACCAAGAAGCTGACCGTCCGGGCGACTGCCTTCTCTGCCTCCGCCAAGGAAAAGATCGAAGCGGCAGGCGGAAAGGCTGAGGTGATCTGATTTGATCCAGACACTAAAGAACGCCTGGAAGGTGCCTGAGCTGAAGAACAAGATCCTCTTTACCATCTTTGCTCTTCTGGTTTTCCGTCTGGGCTCCGCGGTCCCCACTCCCTTCGTGGATACGGCAGCCATGGGGACCTATATGGAGTCCATGTCCGGCACCATCTTTGGCCTTTTGAGCACCATGAACGGCACCGCCTTCTCCATGGCCGCCGTCTTTGCTCTGGGCGTACAGCCCTATATCAACAGCTCCATCATCATCGAGCTGCTTACCGTGGCCATCCCCGCTCTGGAGCGGCTGGCCAAGGAGGGCGGCGAGGAGGGGCGGAAGAAGATCGCCGCCATCACCCGCTATACCACTGTGGCCATCGCTCTTTTGCAGGGCTTCGGCTACTACACCATTATGCGGACCAACAATCTGCTGAATGTGGGTGACGTCAATCCCATCTGGGCGGGCTTTGTGATCGTCATTACCTTTGTGGCAGGCTCCGCCTTTGTCATGTGGCTGGGCGAGCAGATCACCGACAAGGGCATCGGCAACGGCATCTCCATGATCCTCTTTGCCGGTATCCTTTCCCGGATGCCCACCTTGATCCAGACCCTGTACCGGGGCGTCTACAACTCCTTCCATCCCCTTCCCGAGGGAACGGTCATTGAGGGATATTTCTCCCTTCCCATCTGGGGCCTGATCCTGGTTCTGGCGGGCGCGCTGGCTATGGTCCTGTTCGTGGTCTATATCCAGAACGCCGAGCGGCGGATCCCTGTCCAGTACGCCAAGCGGATGGTAGGCCGGAAGATGTACGGCGGTCAGTCCAGCCATATTCCCCTGAAGGTGAATATGTCCGGCGTTCTGCCCATCATTTTTGCCCAGTCCATCGCCTCCCTGCCTGCTACCATCTGTGCCTTTGCAGGTATAACGGCGGAAAGTGAAGGCTTCTGGGGCGGGTTCCTGCGGGTCTTTGACGCCAACGGCCTTATTTACGCCGTAGTCTATTTCCTGCTGATCCTGGCCTTCAGCTATTTCTATTCCACCATGCAGTTCGATCCCACCGAGGTTGCCAACAACCTGAAGAAGAACGGCGGCTTCGTGCCCGGCTTCCGGCCCGGCAAGCCCACCGCCGACTTCATCCGGCGGGTGCTGAACAAGATCACCTTCTTCGGCGCCATGTTCCTCAGCGTCATCGCCATCGCCCCCATCATTACGGGCAATGTGATCGGCCAGTCCAGCCTCTCCATCGGCGGCACCTCCATCATCATCGTGGTAGGCGTTGCTCTGGAGACCAGCAAGGCTCTGGAGGCTCAGCTGATGATGCGTCACTACAAAGGTTTCCTGGAGTAAGCGGGGTAGCGGCATGAAACTGATTTTTCTGGGCCCTCCGGGAGCCGGAAAAGGCACCCAGGCGGCCGTTGTCAGTGAAAAGCTGAGAATTCCCACCATTTCCACGGGAGATATGCTCCGCGCTGCCATCAAGGCAGGGACTCCCACGGGCCTGAAGGCCAAAACCTTCATGGACGCCGGTCAGTTGGTGCCCGACGATGTGATCATCAGTATCATCACCGAGCGTCTCGCTCAGGCCGACTGCACCGGAGGCTATATCCTGGACGGGGTGCCCCGCACCATCGCTCAGGCCCAGGCTCTGGAGGATGCGGGAGTGGCCTTTGACCAGGTGATCTCCTTGGAGGTTTCCGACGAGGCCATCGTGGAACGGATGAGCGGTCGACGGGTATGCGCCCAATGCGGCGCCACCTACCATACGGTGAGTAAGCCCCCCAAGACCGAGAGCGTCTGCGACACCTGCGGCGGGGAACTGACAGTCCGGGCCGACGATGTGGCTGAGACGGTCCGGGCCCGCTTGGCGGTGTACCACAAGGAGACAGAGCCTTTGAAGGCGTTTTACGACCAAAGAGGCAAGCTTCATGAGGTTTCCGGAGATCAGGGCATGGAAGATACCACCAAGGCTATTTTGAAGCTGCTGGGGGCCTGAGACATGGAAATGATCTCCATTAAGTCTCACAAAGAGATCGAAAAAATGCGTGCCGCCGGACGGTTGACCGCCCAGGCCCGCAAGCTGGCCGGATCCCTGGTCCGTCCCGGTATTACCACCGGTGAGATCGACCGGGCTGTCCGCCGGTTTATCGAGAACCACGGAGGAAAGCCCTCCTTTTTGGGGCTATACGGGTTTCCCGCCTCCACCTGTATCTCGGTGAACGAGGTGGTCATCCACGGCATCCCCGGCTCCAGAAAGCTGAAGGAGGGCGACGTGGTCAGTATTGACGTAGGCGCCTATCTGGACGGCTTTCACGGAGACTGTGCCGCCACCTTTCCCTGCGGAGAGGTCTCTGAGGAGGCCGGGAAGCTGATCGAGGTGACGCGCCAAAGCTTTTTTGAGGGGATCCGGAACGCCTGTGTGGGCGGGAGAGTCTCCGATGTGGGCCATGGGGTCCAGCAGTATGTAGAGAGCTTTGGCTACAGTGTGGTCCGGGAGTTCGTGGGCCACGGAGTGGGTAGAAAGATGCACGAAGCGCCGGAAGTCCCCAACTATGGCCCCGCCGGTCACGGCCCCCGGTTCCAACCGGGCATGACTCTGGCGGTGGAGCCCATGGTATGCATGGGCGACTGGCATGTAAAAAATCTGGATGGACAGTGGACCACAGTGTCTGTTGACGGAAGCCTTACCGCCCACTATGAAAACACCATCCTGATCACCGATGGAGAACCGGAACTCCTGACGGTAGATGAGAACGGAGAGCCTGCCTGATGTATGATCACACTGGTCGGATCGTCCGCTCCGCCGCCGGACGGGAGAAGGATAGGATATTCTGCGTAGTGGGTATGGATCAGGAACAGCAGAGGCTGCTTTTGGCGGATGGCAAGCGGCGAAAGCTGGCAAGCCCTAAGCGCAAGAAGCTGGGCCACGTAGAGTTTCTGACCGAACACGGTCATATGTATGACCATCCCGCCATCGAAAAGCTGAAGCAGGGCCAAGCCCTGACGGACAAAGAGCTGCGGAGGGCCTTAGCCGCTTTCCGAGCCAAGGAGGTTTGACGCTTTGGCAAAAGACGATATGATCGAGGTGGAGGGCGTCGTCGTTGAATCCCTCCCCAACACCACCTTTCGGGTGGATATCGGAAACGGACACATCATTCTGGCCCATATCTCCGGCAAGCTGCGGATGAATTTTATCCGCATCCTGCCCGGCGATAAGGTGACAGTCCAGATGTCTCCCTACGACCT
>CANOHR010000129.1 GCA_947565875.1 uncultured Pseudoflavonifractor sp. | reverse complement strand
CTCCCCATCCAGGGTCTCTCCATGGGCAAAAAACTCCTCCCCCTCCCGGCCTGTCCGAAGTCGGATGGTCTCTCCTGCAAGGCATTCGGTGAGGTAACAAAGCTGGAGGCAAGAGACGTATTTCCCCGCTCCCACCCTCTCCAGGTCCAGGGCGTCACAGAGGAAATCGGCGTAGCGGGTGTTGTTCACATGGCCGTTGATGTCGGTGTCGGAATAGTGGAGCCGCCGCTCCTCCGCCACCGCCAGACCGTCGGGCAGGCGGAGCTTACGTAGGGTATCCCCCCGGCAGAGGCTTCCCCCGCCGGTATTCTCCACCTCTTCCACTTCCGAGAGGTGAAGCAGCTTCCGGCTCTCGATCCCCGCCAGCACCCAGGCGGAAAGAGCCTGTCCCACAAGTTCCCCCTTTACAGAAAGGTCAAATTCCCGGTACATCACCGCCGCCTTCCCACCCCGGTGCCAGGTCTTGACCGTCACCGGTTCGTCCCACAAAAGAGGACGCTTCAACTCATAGCGGATCCGGGCCAGCATCCAGAAGGCGCCGTACCGGTCCCGGATCTCCGGCCCGGAAAGATGGAGTTGTCCGGCGGCCTGGGTGGCCGCCTCCTGCAAAAGGCACAGCACCGCCGAGGGACGGCAGTGACCAAAGAGGTCCACATCCCTGGCCCCCACCGGATAGGTATCTTCATAGAAAACGTCCATCAGTTCTCCCCCTTTCCGCCGATGGTAAGGGTATACCGGCAACAAAGGTCCTCCAGATCCTCCCCCGTAGCGGCTGGAAGCCGGAGTTTGGCGCCGCAGTGGGCGCATTCCAATTCCACAGCGCTGTAAAGGACTTTTACTTTGTATTCCTTTGCCCCACAAGAGCAGGAGATCCCCCCCCTCCCGGCAATATCCTTCAGTTCTCCCAGGATCTCCGTCATAATGGTCTCGTTGAGGAAGGTCCCCTCTCCCTCCGGTTTTTCCGCCATCTGGGCGGCAGCCTCCTCCAGGCGGCGGACAGCCCGGAAAACCGCCTCCTCCTCTCCTACATATAGGCAGTCAAGGCCAGTCGCTTTACAAGAAAAGGCCAGGGCCTTCTCATGAAGAAAGGCATGGGCACCGCAGCGAACGTGGTGATCTCCCCCGCAATAAAGACAGGGGACCGTGAGGTCCACATGGTCGGCCTCCATCTCCACCAGAAGGGCGGAGCCGCCGCAGGGGCAAGGCAGCTTGTCCGAGGAGGCTGCCAGACGGAATACGCTGCGCTCTACCACCACAGACTGTTTACATTTGGGGCAAAGATAGGCCAAGGTACGTTTGGGTCCTTCCATTTCTCTTCTCCTCTTCCCTCGCCGGATTCAGGCAAAATACTCATAGGCGATCCGGGGGGTACCGTCATCGGTATAGATGATCCCCCGGCGGACAAAGCCGTGCTTTTCCAGCACATGCTGCATGGTTTTGTTATCATGGTGGGTATCAGCCCGGAGATAAGGGCTGCGCGCCTTGCAAAATTCCAGGCACTTGGAAAAAACGCCCCTTTCCGTCCCATCGCTTCCCACACGGTGGATGGTCCCATAGGGCTCCCCGCTGGTCCAGGCACCCTCCTCGATCACAGCGTAGGTAGGGTCCTCCCCCAGGATAAACGCAAAAGCAGCGTAGATCGTGCCGTCATCTCCGCAGAGGACGTACAGGTCCCCCTTTTGGATGTCCCGATCCAGCACACACTCGGGATAGCCCTCCTCCCACTGGTTGGGGTTTCCGCTGGCTACCATGTAGGCCTTGGCCGCTTTATATACCCGCAAAACAGCGTCCATATCCCTCATTTCCGCTTTTCGGATCATATCCTTTTCCTCTTTTCAACGGAGTTTTTTCTTTAGTGTAACACAGCTTGTCCCAAGTGTAAACGGCCTTCATCACGAAAAATCCGGGAAACACGGTTATTTCCTTTGCCTTCCGTTCAAACTATCCCTACTTCCATAGAAAGCAAAGGTGATATTATGCCGACCAAAAAGCTGGGCCGCCAGACGGTGGCCCTCGCCAACCCGCCCGCCATCATCGGCCACGCCAATGTAGTGGGCAAAAAAGAGGGAGACGGCCCCCTGGCCGATAGCTTCGACCACATCGAGCAGGACGATACCTTTGGGGAAAAGACCTGGGAGAAGGCAGAGACCGCTATGCAAAAGATGGCCTTTGCCTCTGCCCTGGACAAGGCGGGACAGGCCGCCTCCAATCTGGATTATCTATTTGCCGGAGACCTTCTCAACCAGTGTATCGGTTCCGGCTTCGCCGTTCGCGGGCAGGATGTTCCCTTCTTCGGCCTTTATGGCGCCTGCTCCACCATGGGGGAAAGCCTTTCCCTGGCCGCCATGAGCATCGACGGGGGCTTTGCCCAATTTGCCGGAGCGGTGACCTCCTCCCACTTCTGCTCCGCCGAGCGGCAGTACCGAACTCCCTTGGAGTACGGCGGACAACGGACCCCCACTGCCCAGTGGACGGTGACAGGCTCGGGAGCGGTGATCCTGGCCAAGGAGGGCCCGGGACCCTATGTGACTCATATCACCACCGGCAAGGTGGTGGATAAGGGGATCAAGGACGCCAACAATATGGGCGCCGCCATGGCTCCCGCCGCCTATGATACCCTTACCGCCCATTTCAAGGACACGGGCCGCCAGCCTTCCTTCTATGACCTGATCGTCACCGGGGACCTGGGCAAGCTGGGAAAGGAGATCCTTCTGGACTTTTTTGCTCAGGACGGGGTGGAACTTCTCAATTACGATGACTGCGGCACCATGATCTTTGACCTGAAGACCCAGGACGTCCACTGCGGCGGCTCAGGCTGCGGCTGTTCGGCCACGGTTCTTACCGGCTATCTTCTCAACGGAATGCGGGAAGGAAAGTGGAGCCGGATCCTCTTTTGTCCCACCGGAGCCCTCCTCTCTCCCACCTCCACCCAACAGGGAGAATCCATCCCCTGTATCTGCCACGCGGTGGCTATTTCCATGTCCAAATGAAGGGAGTATTTTTGTATGGATCTGTTTCTGGAATACGCCAAGGCCTTTCTCTGCGGCGGCCTCCTCTGCCTCATCGGACAGCTTCTCATCGACAGGACCCCTCTGACCCCCGCCCGGATCCTGGTGGCCTATGTGGTCTCCGGGGTGATATTGGGAGGACTTGGCCTCTATAAGTATGTGGTGGAGTTTGGCGGCGCCGGGGCTACCGTCCCCCTCACCGGCTTTGGGTTCCTGCTTGCCAAGGGGGTGCAGAAGGCGGTGGCCGAACACGGACTCTTGGGCGCCCTCTCCGGTGGAGTCACCGCCGCCGCGGCGGGGATCACCGCCTCCATTTTCTTTGGGTACCTCATTGCCCTCATCTGCAAGCCCAAGTCAAAGTCCTGATAAATAGAAATTTATAGGTGGTTCCATCCCTGTGCGGGCGGGTTTAGAACCCGCCCCTACACATTGCCAACCTTCGTAGGGGCCGGTTCCAAACCGGCCCGCCAGGACCACTTATAAATTTATATTTACCCACCGGCGCAATAGCTTTTCAGAAGACAGGTCAGGATCTCCACGTGGACCTCTTCATCCTCTATGATCCGTTGAAGGTTTGCCGTCACGTTTTTATCCTTGATCCAGAGAAGCTGCCGGTGATATTTCTGAATGGTGCTTCGCTCCTCCTCAATGGCGCAGCGGAGCAGCTGCTCCAGCCGCCGGGGATAGCGAAGGTACTCCGGGGTCCAGTACCGTCGTCCGCCTCTGAGAGGACTCCACAGCCTGGGATCCTCCCCCAACTGACGGGCCAGCTGGGCAAAGATGGCCAGATGGTGCATCTCCACAACGGCGATATGGCCCAGGCATTCGGCCACCTCCGGCCGCCCCTCCTGGGTCACGTGGCCGTAAAAATACTGGGCCACCGCCCCCATCTCCGAAATGCTTCCCCCCACATTGGACAAAATCGCTTGAGCATACCTCTGGTTTTTTCCTTCAGCCCGGACCTCGGGATAAGGGCCAGGGGCTGTATAGCTTGCGGCGCAAGAGATCTCTTCCATGACTCGCCCTCCTCTCCCCTCAGACTATGCGGGG
>CANOHR010000128.1 GCA_947565875.1 uncultured Pseudoflavonifractor sp. | reverse complement strand
GTAATGAGGAGCTTTCAAAGCGGGGAGAATGGATTTTGTGCGGTAGGAATAGAGGACTCGGACCGGGGGTATGCCATCATGAGCGTTACCCTGGGGGAGGACAAAAAGGCGGACCGGGATAGGACCGCCGCCTTTCTGTGCGGGGAGTGTCTGGAGCGGGTTTTACCGGAGGAAAGGAGAGAAATTGCCGCTCTTGGGGTGGTCGATCTTACCACCGGGGAGGTAAGGGCTTTGGACAGAGGGACCTCCGGCTTTGGGTTGGGGGATTTCTATGTCTATTGTGACTGGAAGGACGGAGGGAAGAAGGTGGACCTGGTGCTATTTTATAGCCCCCCTCGATATACATAGAGCGGGTTGCTGGAAGACCCGGCGGGCCGGGGCGTCCCGTCCTACGGTCCTTGCTGGAACATATATAGGGTCGGACGGCTGATAGCCGCCCCTACAAGGGATGGGAAGGTCCTGTAGGGGCCACATTGTGCGCCCGGCCCTTGCTTTGCGCATACGGCCATAAGTAAGGCCGCCATATTTGGCGGCCGGGGGTTTCGGTCATTGGATGTTTTCTCTGGCGCAGTCGTCCAGGACCCGTACGCCCATTTCCTCCCAGGTCGGCAAGGTGTACATGCGAATGGACACGTCGTCTACCTCGGAGCAGAGGCGTTTATCCGGTTCCAGGCGAAGACAGTCCCGGGGCCAGGCGGTCTCTTTATGCCTGTCACCCTTGTTTTCTTTCATCCCATCACCCCCAAAGCAAGTATGCCCGGAAAAAAGCAGAGGATGGCAGGGAGTTTTTAACAAAAGAAAAAAGCCGCTGTCCAAAGACAGCGGCTTTTTGGCGGCAGAAAGGGTTTCTGTCTTACACCGCACGGGTGACCTTGCCCGAACGGAGGCAACGGGTGCAGACATACACATGCTTGGGCGTGCCGTTGACGACAGCCTTGACCCGCTTCACGTTGGGCTTCCAAGCCCGGTTGGAGCGACGGTGGGAGTGGGAGACTTTGATCCCGAAGGTAATGCCCTTGTCGCAGAATTCGCATTTAGCCATTTCGCTATTCCCTCCTTACTGGCAGGATCATACACTTTAAAAAGTATCGGACATTATATTACCAGAACGGGAGAAAAAATGCAAGTACTTTTTTTAGAAAGGGAAGCGCCGATCTGTCATTTTTCCCCGATGTCCGGGGCACAGGGCTCCTCCGGGGGCATAAGCTCCTTCAGAGAAAAGGTGGGAAAGCCCTCCATGGCGGGGGCCAGAGCCTCCACAGGGTAGAAAATCATTGGCCCCTCCGGCGTAAGATAGGCCCTCCCGGGAGAAAACTTTCGGGAAGCCAGGCTGGGCCAGGCGTCAAAAAAGAGAGCCTCGCCGGATTGGACCCGCGCTCCGATCTGCCGGCGGACTTCCTCCAGAATGGGTCCCTTCCACCACCGGCGGGGCGGGAGAAGTTCCCGAAGGGTAAGGGGGGTGCCCTGGGGAAGCTGCCAGATGTCTCCCTGGCGCAGCCGCCGGGGCCGTCGGGCCCCCACATCTTCCGTTACCTCCCAATAGAGACTGAAATGCTCCCCCTGGAAAAGGGTGACGGTAAAGTCCAGTCCGGCTTCCCAAGGGGCGGTCTCCGGCCCTGCCGCTGCCTTGGCGTCGGCCAGAAGGGGGCCGGTCCACCGCTTTTTCCAGCGCTGGGCCAAGGCGTCATAGTAGCGGTTGATCCTGCGGCAGCCGGGGCAGGTCTCCTCCAGCCGGGGCCACCGGGCGCGCAGGGTGAGAAGGACCCGCTCCCCGTCCCGGAACACCTCCTCATAGGTTTCCGGCGGAGCCAGGCGAAGCTCGGGACGTTCTATTTTCATGAAAACTCCCCCTTTCACACTAAAACAGTCTATGCAGGGGAAATTTTTCGGTTCGGGGCTTTACTTTCACGCTTCACTTTGATAAAATAGAAATGAAAAAGGAAGCGCCATAAAAAGGAGGAAGATCCCGGATGAGCAAGAATGGGAAAAAAGGGGAGAGCGATACCCTTTACGAGGCCATCCTCACTTTGAAAAGCCTGGATGAATGCAAAAAGTTTTTTCAGGACCTGTGTACGGTTTCTGAACTGCGGGCCATGGAGCAGCGCTTTGAGGTGGCGCTCCTTCTCAGCGAGGGGATGATCTACAACGACATTCTGGACCGCACCGGCGCCTCCAGCGCCACCATCAGCCGGGTAAACCGCTCTTTACAGTATGGGGCGGACGGCTATCAGGATGTGCTGCCCCGGATCAAGGAGAAGCTGAAGGCCGATGGCAAGTTATGAGTTTTTGGCGGGGAGTTATGACGCCCTTACCACTGATGTGGGCTATCCCCGCTGGGCCGACTACATCGAGGGCCACTTTGCCCGCCTGAGAAGGCCGGTCCGTACTGTGCTGGATCTTTGCTGCGGCACGGGAAGCCTTACCTATGAACTTTCCCTGCGGGGCTATGAGTTGACGGGGGTGGACCTGTCCAGCGATATGCTTTCTGTTGCGGAAGAAAAGTGCCGGGACCTGCCCAACAGGCCCCGGTTCTTCTGTCAGAGCATGGAGCGGCTCCGCCTTCCCGAGCGGGTGGACGCCTGCGTATGCTGTTTGGACAGCGTGAATTATGTTTTAAAGCCCCGGAAGCTCCAAATGGCTTTTGAACGGGTCTATGACGTTCTGGAGCCGGGGGGATTGTTCCTCTTCGACGCGGATACCCCGGAAAAGCTGGAGAGCATGGACGGACAGGTCTTTTTGGATGAGACGGAGGATGAATTCTGCGTCTGGCGTGGAGAGTACAGCGCCAAGCGGCGGATCTGTTCCTTCTGGATGGATATTTTTCACCGGCGGGGGCAAATCTGGGAGCGGGGGGGCGAACTCCATGAGGAGTACGCCTACACCATGGACGAGTTGGAGGACTATTTGAAAGAGGCCGGCTTTGTCCAGATCAAACGATACGGCGAACTGAAGCGCCGGCCCCCCCGTCCGGGGGAGCAGCGGGTGTTTTTTACCGCGGGAAAGGAAGCGTGAAGAATGGACGAGATCGTCCGAGTGATCGCCAAGGATGCTCCGGTGAAGGCAATGGCCATCACCGGAAGGGACCTTGTGGAGAGGGCCAGACAGATCCACCGGAGCCTGCCTGTAGTCACCGCCGCCCTGGGCCGGAGCCTGATGGCCTGCTCCATGATGGGGGATCAACTTAAAGGAGAGGGCGCCTCTGTGACCCTGCGGATCAAGGGAGATGGTCCCATGGGTTCCCTCACCGCCGTGGCGGACATGGAAGGAAATGTGCGGGGCTTTGTCCAGAATCCGGCGGTGCTGCTTCCCCTGAAGCCTAACGGCAAGCTGAATGTGGGCGGAGCCGTGGGGACAGAGGGGACCCTCACCGTTATCAAGGACCTGGAGATGAAGGAGCCCTATGTGGGTATGGTTCCCCTGGTTTCCGGGGAGATCGCTGAAGACATAACGGCCTATTTTGCCGTCAGCGAACAGATCCCCTCCGCCTGTGCCCTGGGGGTGCTGGTGGATACCGACCAGTCTGTCCTCCGGGCAGGGGGATATCTCATTCAACTCCTTCCCGGAGCTTCGGAGGAGGTAGTGGAAAAGGTGGAGGCGGCCGTAGCCGCCCTAGGGCCGGTAACCAGTGCCCTTCTGGAGGAGGGTATGAACGCCGAAGAGCTTTTGCGCCGGGCGCTGTCCGGCTTTGAACTGGAGACCCTGGAGCGGCATAAGGTGGAATATAAATGCTATTGCAGCCGCCAGCGGGTCAAAAACGCCCTTGTCAGCATGGGTCCCCAGGAACTGCGTTCTCTTATTGAGGAGCAGGGACAGGCGGAACTTACCTGCCAATTTTGTGACGCAGTGTACCGGTTTCAGCGGGAGGAACTGGAGGAGTTGCTTCAGGGAGAAGGTCCGGGGGATAAGGGGGAGTAGAACCGCACGGGAAGAAAAAATCCCCGAATGTTGAATTTTACCTTGACAGGCGGCGGGGGTTTTAGTATAATAATCATCGCCGCTTGGGACGGTAACCACAGGGGAGCATAGCTCAGCTGGTAGAGCGCACGCCTTACACGCGTGATGTCACA
>CANOHR010000127.1 GCA_947565875.1 uncultured Pseudoflavonifractor sp. | reverse complement strand
GCAGAACTACATGAACGACCAGTTTGAGCAGATGGGCTCCAACCTGGTCCAGGTCCAGGTATATAAGTCCTGGTCCTCCAGGGATGTGACCGCCAAGGATATGTTCGACCTGGTGGAGAAATATCCCCAGTATCTTTCCGGGGTCACCCCCTACAACTCCGTCCAGGGTACGGTGCGCCAGGGCAGCGACGAATTTAAGCGCACCAGCGTCTACGGCGTCAGCGAGACCTTCTATAACGTAGACAAGAACACCCTGATGACAGGCTCCTCCCTGGGCAAGGGCCGGTTCCTCTCCTATGTGGATGTGGAGCGGGAGATGGCGGTGTGCGTCATCGGTTCCTACCTGGAGAAGGAGGCCTTCGGCGGTGACGCTTTGGGCAAGACCCTCACCATCAACGGGGCCCCCTTTACGGTGGTGGGAGTGCTGGACAAGGGGGGAGACAACTCCGAAGGCAGCGGCGACGACTGCATCTGCATCCCCTACACCCAGGCAGACCGGCTCAGCGGTCAGAGCTATATGGACTTCTATATGTTCACCTCCACCGACCGCTCCACCGCCGCCACCGCCAAGGGCATCGTGGAGAACCGGCTCCATAAGGCCTACCAGAGCAACGACAACTATCTTGTCATCACCTCGGCGGAGATGATGGACGCCATGGACTCCATGGTGAACCTGCTGATGGCCATTCTGACCCTCATCGCCGCCATCTCCCTCTTGGTAGGCGGCATTGGCATCATGAACATCATGCTGGTATCCGTCACCGAGCGGACAAGGGAGATCGGCATACGGAAGTCCCTGGGCGCCAAGGGACGGGACATCCGCAGCCAGTTCATCATCGAGGCGGGCACCACCTCCGCCATCGGCGGCGTCATCGGCATCGTCCTGGGCATCATCATGGCCCAGGTCATTACGGCGGTCATGGCCTACATCGTCCAAGGGGGCGAAAACAACGGCTTTGTGGCCCTGCCCACCCTTCAGGGGATCGCGGTGGCCTTCGGCGTGTCGGTAGGCATCGGCGTCCTCTTCGGCTACCTCCCCGCCAACAAAGCGGCGAAATTGAACCCCATCGACGCGCTGCGGTACGATTAACACCTGTGACCCTTGACCGGCGGGCGCACGATGTGCGCCCCTACGGTCCTCCCATCTGTAGGGGCGCACATTGTGCGCCCGTCCCGTCCCCATCCTCACATAAGGAGCGAAACCAAGATGAAAAAACGACTTTTATCCCTTCTGCTGGCCGGGGTACTGACCCTGGGACTTCTCCCCTCCTCCCTAGCCGCCACCGCCCCGGTCTCCGACATGGCCCAGGTCCTCTCCGCCCTGGACATTATGACAGGAAACGAAAACGGAGACCTGATGCTCTCCCGGGCGGTAACGAGGGCGGAATTCACCAAGCTGGTGATCGCCGCCTCCCCCCTGGGAGAAAACGTGGGCGCCTCCACCAACCTCTCCCCCTACCCCGACGTCCCCTACTCCCACTGGGCCGCTCCCTATGTGGAGGCCGCTGTGGCGGCGGGGTATGTGAACGGCTACCTGGACGGCACCTTCCACCCCGACGAGACCATCACACTGGCTATGGGCGTCACCATGGCGGTGCGGCTGCTGGGCTACAGCGACCTGGACTTCTCCGGGGCCTGGCCCTCGGGGCAGATGACCCTTTACCACAATCTGGACCTGGACGAGGGCATCTCCATTGGGCAAGAGAGCCCCATGAAGCGCCAGGACGCCATGTTCCTTTTCTATAATCTCCTCACCGCCAAGACCAAGCAGGGCCAACCTTACCTTCTCACCCTGGGCCACAGCCTCACCCCCACCGGAGAGATCGACCAGGTGGCCCTTATCAACTCCGCCATGGAGGGTCCCGTGGTGGTGGAAAGCGGCTGGGAAGGCAAGGTGAACTTTGACGTCAACACCGCCACGGCGGTATACCGGGGCGGCTCCCCGTCCTCCCTGGCCGCTCTTCAGACTCACGATGTGGTGTACTACTCCAAGTCCATGCGGACCCTGTGGGCATACTCCAACAAGGTGACGGGGCTTTACCAGGCCGTCTCCCCCAACGCCTCCAGCCCCAGCGCCGTCACGGTGGCGGGCAAGACCTACCCTATCGAGACCGCCTCCGCCGCCTACGCCCTATCCAATCTGGGGGCCTATAAGACGGGGGATACCGTAACTCTCCTCCTGGGCCGGGATGGGGGCGTAGCCGCCGTGGCCGACGCCTCCGCCGGCGTCACCGGGTCCATGGTGGGCGTGGTGTCCGCTGTGGCAGACAGCCCCTATACCGACCAGAGCGGCAACAGCTATACCGCCAAGACGGTCTACCTCACCGCTACCGACGGCAACACCTACTCCTACCCGGTGGAGGCCACCTCCTCTATCAAGGCAGGGAACCTGGTCCAGGTGACTCAGGCCTCCGGGAAGGAGGTCCAAGTCTCCCGGCTGGGACAGTCCTCTGTTTCCGGCAAGGTAAACGCCGCCGGGGATAAGCTGGGGAATACGCCTCTGGCCCAGGACCTGGAGATCCTGGATGTGGACGCCGACGGGGCCGCCGTCAAGCTCTATCCCAGCCGTCTGGCGGGGATCTCCCTGGCCGACAAGGATGTGAAGTACGTCCGCCGGAACGCCGCCGGGGAGATCGACATTCTTATCCTGAACGACGTCACCGGAGACCTGTACTCCTACGGCATTCTTATCTCGGCAAACGAGGCGGATATGGGCGCGCTTAACGTACTTTCGGGCCAATATGTCTTTGATGTAGGCGGGGTCTCCTACCCCTATGTCCTCTCCAACGGCATTCTGAACCTGTCCACGGGCCCGGTAAAGATCGAGGGCCCCCTCCAGGCGCCCGATAAGCTCGTTAAGCTGGACGGCGTCCGGCTCACTTCGGTGGACGCCCTGAATGCTGTCACCCAGGATAACCGCACCTTCCCCGTAGCCGACGCCGTGGCGGTCTATGAGCAGACAGAGAACACCTACCGCCTCTCCAGTCTGGAGCGGATCCGCACAGGCTACACCCTCACCGGCTACTACGACCAGTCCGCCGACAAAGGCGGTCGGATCCGTGTCATTGTGGCGAAGGAAAAGTAAGGAAAGACACGCTTTCGTTTAGAGAAGTTAAAAAACACAAGGACCGCTCTTACAAGGCGGTCCTTGTGTTTTTTAGAACTTATTCCCCTTCTCTTTGTTCCATACCTCTCCGCTTTGGAACAACTATCCCGCCGGTCTTGCAAATGCTGTCCGCCGGGACCACCCCTCGAACGCAGGACAGGGGGTACACGTTGGATCCGCGGCAGATCACCGTTCCCGGATTCAAAACGCTGTTACAGCCTACTTCCACATAGTCTCCCAGAACAGCGCCGAACTTTTTCCGCCCGGTGGGGATCCCCTCCTCCCCCAGCTTCACCGTCACCAAACTCTTGTCCGATTTCACATTGGAGGTAATGGAACCTGCGCCCATATGGCTTTTATATCCCAGGATAGAGTCTCCCACGTAATTGTAATGAGGGACCTGAACATGATCGAAAAGGATCACATTCTTCAGTTCCACCGAATTGCCCACCACGCAGTGGGCGCCCACCAGAGCGGAGCCCCGGATAAAGGCGCAGTGGCGTACCTCGGACCCCGGCCCAATGATACAGGGAGCGCCCAGATAGGCCGTAGGCGCCACTGCGGCGCTCTTATGGATCCAGACGCCGGGGGCGCGCTCCTCATACTCGTCCTCAGGCAGCGTGGGTCCCAGAGCCAGGATCAGTTCCTTGATCCCATCCAGAGCCTGCCAGGGGTATTCAAATTGGGCAAGGTACTCCCCTGCTATAGAATGTCTGAAATCAAAAAGTTCTTTTGAACTAATGTCCATGGTTTCCATCCTCCCCTTTTAAAAATGATCAGGGCAAAATAGCCACAACTCCGGCAGCATGATACTCGATATCAATATTTTATAATAGTGGCCAACCGTCCAAAAATCAAGTAAAAAAAGAGGCCCTTACCTCCCCAGGGGATCTTGCCGGAGAGTACCGATAAATATAAATTTGTAAGGAGGTCCCGGCGGGCGGGTTCTAAACCCGCCCGCACCGGGATGGA
>CANOHR010000126.1 GCA_947565875.1 uncultured Pseudoflavonifractor sp. | reverse complement strand
CAGGGTGTCTGTTTTGACGAGGCTGTGACTCTGCATGAGCCAATTTGCCAGAACTGCTGCCCCGGGGCCTTTTTGACGCCTTTTTTGTCCTGATGGGCATTCTTCTTCTGGCCTATCTCCTCAAGGCCGTCTTTTCCTATATCATCGGCTACTGGGGCCACCTGCTGGGGGCCCGGATCGAGACGGATATCCGCAGGGATCTTTTCCACCATATGGAGACCCTGTCCTTTTCCTTTTTTGACAAAAACCGCACCGGTCAACTGATGAGCCGGGTCACGGGGGACCTTTTTGAGATCACCGAGCTTGCCCACCACGGCCCCGAGGATCTGTTTATCTCAGTCATTACTCTGGTGGGAGCCTTCTCCATTATGCTTACCGTCCGGTGGGAACTGGCCCTTATCGTCTTCGCTGTGGTGCCCATTTTCTTTGCCTTTACGATCATCCAGCGCCGGCGGATGAGCCGGGCCTCCGCCGAGGTAAAAAAGAAGCTGGCCATCATCAACGGGGAGGTGGAGTCCTCCATTTCGGGGATCCGCACCGCCCAGGCTTTTGCCAACGAGGAGGAGGAAAAACGGAAGTTTGGCGCGTCCAATGAACTCTTTCGGGATGCCAAACGGGATTACTACAAGGCCATGGCGACCTACCACGCGGGGATGGAGCTGTGTATGGGTATTCTGCCCGTGCTGGTCATCGCCGCCGGAGGTTTTTTTATCATTCGGGGGACCATGGACTATGTGGATCTGGTCACCTTCTCCCTCTATGTCACCACCTTTATCACACCCATCCGTAAGCTCTCCGCCTTTGTGGAGCAGTTTATGCAGGGAATGGCGGGCTTTTCCCGGTTCGTGGAGTTGATGCGCACCGAGCCCGAGGTCACCGAAGCCCCCGGCGCGGTGGACCCCGGCGTTCTGCGGGGAGATATTGATATCGACAAGGTGACTTTTGCCTACGCTCCCGATAAGCCAAACGTACTGGAGGATGTGGAACTTCACATCCCCGCCGGGGAGACAGTGGCGGTGGTGGGCCCCTCCGGGGGAGGAAAATCTACCCTGTGCCAGCTTATTCCCCGGTTCTACGACGTGACCGGCGGCGCTATCAGGGTGGATGGCAGGGATGTGCGGGAACTGACGTTGGCGGGGCTGCGGAAAAACATCGGCGTCGTCCAGCAGGACGTGTTTCTTTTCGCCGGTACCATCTTTGACAATATTGCCTACGGAAAACCGGGCTGCACAGAGGAGGAGGTCTACGCCGCCGCCAAACGGGCAGAACTTTATGACGACGTGATGGCTATGCCCCAGGGGTTCCAGACCTATGTGGGCGAGCGGGGAGTCATGCTTTCGGGAGGGCAGAAGCAGCGGGTCTCCATTGCCCGTGTCTTTTTGAAGGATCCCCCGGTGCTGATCCTGGACGAGGCTACCTCCGCGCTGGACACGGTGACCGAGCAGCGCATCCAGGGCGCCTTTGACGAGTTGGCCCGGGGCCGCACCACCCTCATCATCGCTCACCGCTTGTCCACTGTAAGGTCGGCCGGCCGGATCGCCGTCATCGACGATAACCGGGTGGTGGAATTGGGATCCTGGAAGGAACTGGTTGCCAGAAATGGAGAATTTGCCCGGCTGTGCAGGGCCCAGGAGATCTCGTGATCATGTAAGGAGGGAGAACATGCCGTATTTTTTGCTTTCCATTGCCTTGGTCGGCGTTGACCAGCTGGTAAAATGGTGGGTCCGGGGAAGCATTCCTCTGGGGACCTCTATCTCTTTTATCCCCCATTTGATGGACCTGACCTACACCCAGAATACGGGGGCGGCCTTCTCCAGCTTTTCGGGCATGACATGGCTCCTTACTCTGGTGTCCCTGGGGGCCTCCGTAGTGGTCGCCCTGCTGCTGGCCAAAAGTTATTTTCCGGGGACCTGGGGAAAGATCTCCCTCTCCCTTATCCTGGCCGGGGCGGTGGGCAACCTCATTGACCGGGCCTTTCTGGGCTTTGTTACCGATATGTTTGAAACCACCTTTATGAATTTCGCCGTCTTCAATGTGGCGGATATCTGTGTGGTGGTTGGAGGCTTCCTTATGGTTTTCTATGTGCTGCTGCTGTGGGATAAGGACAAGGAGAGCGGTCATGGAAAGGCTTGAATTGACCACCGCTGAGGCGGGGGAGCGATGCGACCAGTTTCTGGCCCGGATGGTTCCCGGCCTGACCCGGTCCGGAGCCCAGAAGCTGCTTGAGGACGGGGCGGTAACATGCGGCGGGGAGCCGGTAAAGAAAAACCGGAGGACCGCCCCTGGGGAAGCTTATTTGGTGGAACTTCCTGACGCGGGACCCATTGAGGCCCTTCCTCAAAATATTCCCCTGGACGTGGTCTATGAGGATGAAGATGTGATCGTGGTCAATAAGCCGGTGGGCATGGTAGTCCACCCGGCGGCAGGGCATCCCAATGGCACATTGGTAAACGCATTGTTATATCACTGTGGAAATAGCCTGTCTGGAATCAATGGGAAACTGCGCCCCGGCATTGTTCACCGGATCGACCGGGACACCTCGGGACTTATCATTGCCGCCAAAAGCGATACCGCTCACCTGTCTCTGGCCGGACAGCTGGAGGACCACAGTCTCTACCGGGAGTACCATGCCGTGGCCGTGGGTGGCTTTCGGGAGGATCTCGGCGCGGTGGATGCGCCTATCGCCCGGCACCCGGCGGACCGAAAGCGGATGGCCGTCGACCGGGAGAAGGGAAAGTGGGCAGTGACCCGCTGGGAGGTGCTGGAGCGGTATTCCGGCTATACCTATTTGAAATGCCGCCTGGAGACAGGCAGGACGCACCAGATCCGGGTCCATCTGGCCTCCATCGGCCACCCCCTGCTGGGAGACATGGTATACGGCGTGAAAAAACCGGTCCCCGGACTGGCAGGCCAGTGCCTCCATGCCAAAAGGCTGAGCTTTGTTCACCCCCGGACGGGGAAACGGCTGGAGGTGGAGTGCCCCCTGCCGGACTGGTTTGAAGCGGTCAAAAAGAGGCTTCAAAACCGGTAGGGACTTGACTTTGGGAAGGGACGCCATACCTTTGGGGGAAGGCTACAAGCAAAGGGCGGGGAACGAACTTTTTTGTTCCCTATCAGACATAGAGCCGCAGGGCGGAGGGCTACCCCTTCCGTCCTGCGGCTCTAATAGATATGGGCGTACCGCCCGGTGGGCCCTATATGGACCCGGCAAAAACTTTATCTTCGCTCCAGGGCGGCGCGAAGGCGGTCGGCGTGTTCCCGGTCCTCTTCCGCCAGGGCCAGGTATAATTGGGCCAGGCAGGGGTCCGTGACCGCTTGGGCGGCCTCCATCAGCGCTGCCGCCTGGTGCTGCTCTGCCCGAAACCCTGCCCGGAGGGCCAGGGCTCTGGTTTTAGGAAGGGGCGGCGTGGTGGAGGTGGAAAGGAGATATTCCTGCCCTAAAATAAGGAACCGGGCAGCCAAAAGGCGGCGCAGCTGCCGGTCCTTGCGGGTGGTCAGGGAAGAAAAGATCCCACGCCCTCCCATGCGCCGGGACAGCGCTCTGTATGTACGCCGGTTTTCTTCGCACTCCCGGATCAATTCCTCCAGCCGGGGAAGTTCCCCCATGCTGGCCTCGCCCAGGCAGGGGATGGACTGGGGCGTCTGCTGACAGGGCAGGGGTGAAAGGGGCGCCCGCACCAGGGGCTGGGGGGTCGGGGAAAGGTCCTCGAGTGGGTCCAGCGTAAAGGGGCAGTCAGGCCGGTCCTGAGGCATCACACGGCTCCAGACACGTTGAAAGGCAGCCTGATCCAATTCCATGGCAGTCTCGTTCATGGGCAGTTCCCTCCTTTGCCCATCCTATGCAAAAACGAAAAAAAGGGCCACAAAGAAAAAAGAGTTGACAAGGAGAGCATATTTGGATATAATAACTCTTGCCTTTTCGGACGATTAGCTCAGCTGGTATGAGCATCCGCTTGACGTGCGGGAGGTCACAGGTTCAAGTCCTGTATCGTCCACCAAACGCCTGAGCGCTTATCGTTCAGGCCATATGCGGGCATAGCTCATCTGGTAGAGCGCCACCTTGCCAAGGTGGAGGTAGCG
>CANOHR010000125.1 GCA_947565875.1 uncultured Pseudoflavonifractor sp. | reverse complement strand
AAAAGAGGCAGCTGGGTCTCTGCTATTCCGGAATCCAGCTTAGGTTGGGCCCAGTCCAGATAGGCCCGGATCTCCTTCTTCAGCGCCTGGAGGGTAGGCAGAAACTCGGCGTGGACCCCGTGTTGGCTCAGTTCCTGAATATCACCGGCTACATAGTCATGAGGCTTATAATAGGTGTCGTCAAAGGGCTTTTCAGACCAGTCGGCAATGATCTTCAAAGTCTCTACACTGCCTCCTCCTGCCTTCACCTTGTCATAGGTCTTGCCCCGATACTCTCCGGTGGCGGCATTCGGATCTGCCGGGTCCCAGCACAGGTATGGCATAACACTCTGGAAAGCGCCGCCGGAGACCAGGGTGTTCCCGCCGATCTCCGCATTCTTTTCAATAACCAGCACAGTATCTCCGTTCTGGGCCGCCTGGGCGGCGGCTCCCATCCCCGCACCCCCGGCGCCTACCACCACAACGTCATAGATCTCCTCAATGGCCGGTCCTGCCTTATGCTCCACCGTGTTGGTCTGAAAGGCAGTCATATTGGTGGCCCGGGCCGCCTGGGCGGCGTTGCTTACCGCCTCCTTGACGGCCCGGCTGGTAAAGGTGGCCCCGGATACGGCGTCCACGCCGGTACCGTTGGCGGCAACGATATCGGCAAACAGGATCTCGTAGGCGGGGGTCCCTACATGGCTCGTTTCAGCCTCGCTCACGATCTCCACATTAGTAACGGCAGAGTCGGAAAATGTAGCGGACACCGTCACGGGCCCATTATAGCCCGTGGCAGTGCCCTCATAGGTCCCGGCGGTGAACCGGAGGGCCGCACTGGCCCCTCCTCCGCCCTTGGCCGAGTCAATGGCCGCCTGCGCCGCCTCCTTGACACCGTTGGAGGTCATGGTAGCGCCGGATACACCATCAATGTCGGCGCCCTTTTCCTTGACCTGCGCTGCCAACTCCTCCATAGCCGCGCCCCCTACGGTGGGGGTCTCCTGATCACCGGTAATGGTCACATCGGTGATAGCTTCAGCGTCCACGGTAATAGAGACCGTCACCGTACCACCGTATCCCTGACCGGAACCCTTATAAGTGCCGGGGGTATAGGTCCCGGCGGCAGGACTCTCCTGAGGTTTCCCCGAACAGCCGGACAAGGGCACCGTCAAAGCAAGGGTCAAAAACAAAGCAAGCGTTCTTTTTTTCATGGTTTCTTCCTCCCAATTTCAGTTGATCCGCAAAAAAAGATCGTCCGCTTCGGTAGCATGACCAAAACGGACGATCTTTATACCTATTTTTTACCACAAATGCCTGTACAGTTCCTCCACATCGGCTTGGGTCATTTCCCGCCGGGTGTTCTGAGGGCTGCCGCTGTCCATAGCGTCCTGAGCCATTTTGGGGATGACCCGGAAAAACTCCTCCCGGCCGATACCGTACTCCGCCGGGGTCGGAGTCTCCAACTCCGCTGTTAGCGCCGTCAGGGCAGCCAGAAACTTCTTTGCCGCCGCCTGGTCTGTATCCTCCCCCGCCGCTGCGCCGACAGCCCTACCCAACACGGCAAACCGATCATAGGCCCCCGGCAGGGCAAACGTGAGACACACCTTCATCAGCATGGCGTTGGAAAGACCATGAGGAACATGGAAAAGAGCCCCAATGGGCCGGCTCATGCCGTGGATCAGGGTGACACTGGCGTTATTGAACGCGATCCCCGCCTCCAGCGCCGCCACCGACATCTCCACCCTGGCTTCCTCGTTGCTCCCGTTGTGAAAGGCGGCAGGCAAAGAAGCAAAGATCCGTTTTACCGCCGAAAGGGCAAAGACGTCCGACATGGTCTGGGCCTTTCTGGAGGTGTAGGCCTCCACCGCGTGGCACAGGGCGTCCAGGCCCGTGGAGGCAGTGATCCCGGCAGGGGCGGTCATGGTAAACTGAGGATCGATGACGGCAAGCTTTGGCATGAGACACTTGCCCTTAAGAAGCATTTTGACGTCTTTCGCCGTATCGGTGATAATGGTAAATTGCGTGGCCTCCGAGCCGGTTCCCGCCGTAGTGGGGATGGCGGCCATGGAAGGCATGGGCACATCAATGACCTTGCCCATAAAATCAGAGATCTTCCCCTCATACCGGGCCAGTACGCCGACAGCCTTCATGGTGTCCAACGCGGAGCCGCCCCCCAGGCCCACCAGAAAGTCGCAGCCGTTTTCCCTGTATGCCCGAAGCCCTGCCTCCACCATCTTGTCGGTGGGCTCCCCGGTGATCCCAGAGAAGACGGCATAGGCCGTCCCCTGCCCCTTCAGAGCCTCCTCCACCTTGGCGCAGTTACCAAGCTTTATCATCATTTCATCGGTGACGATCAGCGCTTTTTTTCCCATGGCCCCCAGGGTCTGGGCCGCCAGGTTCAAGGCCCCCGAGCCGTTGACGATCTGGCCGGGTACGATAAATTCTCTTGCCATATCCTCTACACTCCTTGTTTATCCCTTAGAATTCCGCATCGTGGAGCCAGGTATACCGCTTGTCCTCACAGCGGTCGGTCTGGAGCCAGGGTCTTCCCTCCAGGTGCCGGATCATCCAGCAGGTATACATACGAAAGCCGGGGGCTACCGCCTGGGGGTGGAGACGACCGCCGGGGATGGCGGAAAAGCTGCCGTCCACGCTCTTAAAAACCTCATCCCCTACAAAGCTGGCTCCAAAGCCCTCAGGCCGGTCAAACTTGAAATAGTAGGTCTCGGGCTGGGGGTGCCGGTGGGGCAGGTATCCCGACCAGTTGCCCGGATCGTTGAGGACCTCCCCCAACACCATGTTGGACCAGGGGGCAATGTCGTGGTCAAAGATGGTGTTCACCTGCCGCTTGGCTACATCCCCAAATTTTCCCACACAAGAATATTTCCAGGGGGCGTCCTGGGGACTGTAGAGCTTGGGGGCAAACTCCCTTTCGTTTTTCGTGCGCTGGACCAGGATCTCCGTCTCCCCCGCCGCGGAGACACGGACCTCCGTCCCGGTGCAGACATGGAGGCACCAGGGCCCCTCGCTAAACACGTCCTTCCGGCTCACAGTGGCGGACACGCCGCCGCCGGAGAAGCCCACCTTGCCGGAGAGCAGCAAAACCGCCGTCTCCTCCCCCTCCCGGCAGAAGATCCGCTCCTGCCCCAGTTTCATCCGGTAGACCCGGATATCCATGAGCATATCCTGATAGTCGTTATCGTAGGTGGTGAGGATCTTTTCCCCCTTCTCGTCAAATGCGGGGTATCCGAATATCTTTCCCATGTGGTGGTTCCTCCTTTTTATGTGTGATCCTATCCCCGGCGGCGGGCGTCCACCGCACGGCCGAGTCGGCAGGCGGGGGCAAGCCCCCGCCCTACAGGAATGCGTGGAATGGCGTGCCAGGGGCGTCGTGCCCTACGGGGATGGGCGGGATGACGTGTGCCGAGGCGGCACGCCCCACGGAGATGTGCGGGGTGATGTGCGCCGGATCAGCCCCGGGCCACCATCTCGCCGAACTGCTCCTTTTCCGCCTTGATAAAGGCATGGACCTCCCCAGGACCGGGAAGGGCGTCGGAGCAATTATTGCTGCGGACCATCATGGAAGCCTCAGCGGAACCGAACTCCAGGCAGTCAATGATCTCCCACCCCTGGTAAAGGCCGTAGAGAAAACCGGAGCCGTAGCCGTCTCCGCCCCCGAATCCCTTCCGGGCGGTAACAGGAAAGGGCTTGATGGAAAACTTCTGGCCATCCAGGGTAAAGGCGTGGGAGCCCTGCATACCGTGCTTGATGACCACGATCTTGGCGTTGTGGCTCTGCCAGTAGGCGGCGCTCTCCTCATCAGTCATGCCGGGTTTAATGAGCTTTTCCGTCAGGTCAAACTCCTCCCGGGAGCCCATAATGATATCGGCCTCCTTGGCTATGATGGAGTAGTAGATGGAGATCTCGTCGCTGTTTTTCCAGTTATACTCCCGGTAGTCGATATCAAAAATGATCCGGGTCCCCACCTTCTTGGCCAGCATAACAGCCTTAATGGCCGCCTCACGGGAGGGACTCTCCGCCAGGGCGGTGCCTGAAATGAGGATCGCCTTGGCACGTTTGATATACTCCTCCTTCACATCGTCCACGTGGAGCTGGAG
>CANOHR010000124.1 GCA_947565875.1 uncultured Pseudoflavonifractor sp. | reverse complement strand
ATAGACCTATTTTTAAAAAGGACAAAACGCTGAATGTTTCACGTGAAACATTCAGTGTTTTTTCTTTTTCACTATTGAAACTCCCCCGGCTTCTGGGTATAATAGATATTGCTCACACGATTTTTAGAAAAGAAAGGATGTGCGTCCATGGCAAAACGGATCGCCATCGTCAATCAAAAGGGCGGCGTGGGAAAAACCACCACCTGTGTTAATTTGGCCTCCGCCCTCCGCGCTCAGGGCCAGCGGGTGCTACTCTGCGATTTTGACCCTCAGGCAAACGCTACCTCCGGACTGGGTGTAGACAAGACCACCGCTACCCCCAGCGTCTATGAGGTGCTTATTGAAGGGATCCCCTGTAAAAAGGCCATTGTCCCCACTCCCTACTGCGATGTTCTTCCGGTCAACAAGGCCCTGGCGGGAGCCGGTATTGAAATGATCGGCATTCCCGACCGGGAACATCTTCTGAAGAATGCGCTGGATAGCGTAGACAGCGACTATGATTACATCCTCATTGACTGCCCCCCTTCCTTAGAACTTCTCACTCTAAACGGCCTGTGTGCCTCCAACTCGGTATTGGTTCCCGTCCAGTGTGAGTATTACGCCTTGGAGGGGCTTTCCGATCTGCTTAGCACTGTCCGCATTGTAAAGCGATCTCTGAATCCCGGCATTGAGTTGGAGGGGGTCCTTCTCACCATGTATGATAGCCGCACCAACCTGAGCATGCAGGTCTCCGAGGAGGTCAAGCGCCACTTCCCCGGCCAGGTCTATGCCACCGTGATCCCCCGGACAGTCCGGCTCTCCGAGGCCCCCAGTCACGGCAAGCCTATTGATTCCTACGATCCATACAGCCGGGGCACAGAGGCCTACCGGGCGTTGGCTGCGGAGATCATTGGGGCTAATGGGTGAATGTTTCACGTGAAACACGTCGAAAGAAACCTGCCCCGTTCCGCTTCCAGCTTTGCCGAAAGCTGCACATCCGCAGGTTCCTTCCTCCTTTTCCCCACAAAAGCTGAGGGCCGCTTTCGTGGGGGCCCAAGGGCAAAGGGCTATAGAGCAAGTTTTCAAAAATATCAACCGAAAGGAATGGTTATATGGCAAAGGAACGTGGATTGGGAAAGGGACTGGGTGCCCTTTTGGGCGAGGACGCCGTCCGCCAGGATCAGCGGGAGGGGCAGGGAACCTCCTCCCTCCCCATCTCCCAGGTCCAGCCGGGGCTGAACCAGCCCCGGAAGCGGTTTGACGAAGAGGCCCTTAGCGATCTTACCGACTCTGTCCGCACCCACGGGGTGATCCAACCCCTTACCGTCCGCCGGCTCAGTTCCGGCTATTATCAGATCATTGCCGGTGAGCGCCGCTGGCGGGCCGCCAAGGCCGCCGGGCTGAAGGAAGTTCCCGCCGTCATTATTGAGGCCGACGACCGGAAGGTCATGGAGTTGGGCCTTATCGAAAACCTCCAGCGCCAGGACCTGAACCCCGTGGAGGAAGCCAACGGCTATAAGGTTTTGATGGACGACTATGGTCTTACCCAAGAGGAGGTCTCCTTGCGGGTGGGCAAATCCCGTCCCGCAGTTACCAACGCCCTTCGCCTGCTGGCTCTTCCCGACCCCGTCCTTCAGCTTTTGGAGGAGGGTCGGTTGTCTGCCGGTCATGCCCGTGCCCTTTTAGGGGCCTCCAGCAAATCGGACCAGCGCTCATTGGCCCAGCGGATCATAGATGAAGGGCTTTCCGTCCGTCAAACGGAAGCCTTGGTAAAGAAAATGGCCCAGCCAAAAAAGGAGCCTGCTCCCTCCCCCGAAGCCGACCCCTACAAGATCTACCGGGACGCCGCGGCCAAGGATCTTTCCGACCGCTTTGGCCGAAAGGTCTCCATTGTCCAAGGCACTAAAAAGGGGAAGATCGAGTTGGAGTACTATGACGACAACGACCTGAACGCCCTGCTGGAGCTTTTGGAGCAGGTAAAGAAGGCCACAGCCCCGAAGGGAGGGGCCAAGGCTTGAGGGAACGAGACACCGGAAGCATCCAGCACCAAGCGGAACACGCACGTGCCGGGCAGAGATCTCCCATCTTGATATACCTGGTCGTCCTTTTTGCCGCCGCCTTTCTGCTTCTGCTGCTGGCCTACTTTCAGCAGCAGCGGGCCAACGATTCCAACAGCGAGGCCATTGACGCCCTCAAGCAATCTGTCTCCGCCACCGACTCCATCCAGATCCTCATGAGCGACAACGAGGAGTTGCGGAAACAGGTGGCCCAGCTTCAGGAGCAACTCGACGCCGCCGGGCAGGCCCAGGCAGAAGCCGTCCGGCAGGCCCAGGACTTGGAGCAGCAGGTACAGGAGCGCTCAGACAGTGCCGACGCTATGCAGTGGTTCTGGCAGATCGAAAGCGCCTATGCCCAAAAGCGCTATACCACTGCCCGGGAACTGATCCAGCAGTTCGAGGCCCTGCCTCAGCTTAAGGACGCCCTTCCTAAGGAAAACACCACCGGGACCCAGCGTTTCTCCCCCTCAGCCCGGTACCAGGAGATCTACGATGCGCTCTATTGACGCAAATAGACGCTCAATTCTATACGAGGTGATTTGTTATGCTGGACATTAAGTTCATTCGGGACAATCCTGATGTGGTCAAGGAAAATATTAAAAAGAAATTTCAGGACGCCAAGCTGCCTTTGGTGGATGAGGTCATTGCTCTGGATAAGGAAAACCGGGAGACCATCCAGGCCGCCCAGGATCTTCGCACCGCCCGGAACGCCAAGAGTAAGCAGGTGGGTATGCTTATGGGGCAGGCGAAGAAGGATCCTACCAAGCTTACCGAGGCGGAGGCCCTGAAGGCGGAGGTCAAGGCGGACGCCGATACCCTGGCCGCCCTGGAGGAAAAGGAGAGCCTTTTGGCGGAAAAGATCCGTCACCTTCTTCTCCAGATCCCCAATATCATTGATCCCAGCGTTCCCATTGGGCCCGACGACTCCGCCAATGTGGAGGTGGAGCGGTTCGGGGAGGCTAAGGTCCCCGGCTTCCCCATCCCCTACCACACCGAGATCATGGAGAGCTTTGACGGCATTGACATGGACGCCGCCGGCCGGGTCTCCGGCGCCGGGTTCTACTACCTGTTGGGAGATGTCGCCCGGCTTCATGAGGCGGTACTGGCCTACGGCCGGGACTTTATGATCTCCAAAGGCTTTACCTACTGTATCCCCCCCTTTATGATCCACGGTAATGTGGTGGAAGGGGTCATGAGCCAGACCGATATGGACGCCATGATGTATAAGATCGAGGGGGAGGACCTGTACCTCATTGGTACCAGCGAACACTCCATGATCGGCCGGTTCATCGACCAGATCGTCCCCGAGGAAAAGCTGCCCCAGACCCTGACCTCCTACTCTCCCTGCTTCCGGAAGGAGAAGGGTTCCCACGGCCTGGAGGAGCGGGGCGTTTACCGGATCCACCAGTTTGAAAAGCAGGAAATGATCGTGGTCTGTAAACCCGAGGAAAGTAAGGACTGGTACGAAAAGCTGTGGCGGTATTCGGTGGAGTTGTTCCGGAATTTTGACATTCCCGTCCGCCAGCTGGAGTGCTGCTCCGGCGACCTGGCCGACCTGAAGGTAAAGAGTTGCGACATCGAAGCTTGGAGCCCCCGGCAGCAAAAGTATTTTGAGGTCTGCTCCTGCTCCAACCTGGGGGACGCCCAGGCCCGGCGTTTGCGCATTCGCTATAAGGACGCCGACGGGAAAACCCAGCTTTGCCACACCCTGAACAACACCTGCGTGGCCCCTCCCCGTATGCTTATTGCCCTGCTGGAAAATAACCTTCAGTCTGACGGCAGCGTCAGGATCCCCGAAGTCCTTTGGCCTTACATGGGCGGAACCAAGGTGCTGACGCCCAGGGGAAAATGACCGTTTCCCCCGATCTTTCGGCAGAGGGAGGGGCCTATCCAGAAAAGGGTCAGGCCGGATTTAAAGCGTCTCCTTTTCTTAGAGGCAGAAGGAACTACTTTTGTAGTCACCCCCCACCTCATCCCGCCCATTGGCCGATCCTAAAATACAGGATTGGAGGTACACAAGATGAAGGAAAAGACAACAGGCTTTTTCGGAGAGTTTAAGCAGTTTATTGCCCGGGGTAATGTGATGGATATGGCGGTAGGCGTCATCATCGGCGGCGCCTTC
>CANOHR010000123.1 GCA_947565875.1 uncultured Pseudoflavonifractor sp. | reverse complement strand
ACCGACGCGTCATGATCGAACAGATTGACGATATAGGCTTTCCGGGATGTGTCATCCCATCGACCCGACGCATTTTCCGCACCACATTGGCCCATGTATCGCAAGGTAAATTTTAATTCTTCGGCAAAACCCGGCTTTATTGCAAGGCTCCTGTGTCTATGGTAAAATCCATACAGGAACATGGCCCGCCGCGTAAGGTAAAACACGCATCCGACTGGGGCATGGCCTTGAAAAAGCGTCCACAGTGGTACATTCTATCTATAAAGGTGCAAATGAGGAAAAACACCATGAAAAAAATACTTCTGATCGGAACCGGTGGCACCATTGCCTCCCAGCTCACCCCCGGCGGCCTGGCGCCGGAACTGACCACCCGGCAGCTTATTGCCCAGGTCCCGTCCCTGGCGGGGATCTGCGAGATCGACTGCATGGAACTGCTGAATCTGGACAGCACCAACATGGAACCCCGCCACTGGCTGAAGATTGCCCGGTGTATCCGCTGTCATTACGACAGCTACGACGGCTTTGTTCTCACCCACGGCACCGACACCATGGCCTACACCGCCGCCGCTTTGAGCTACCTCATCCAGGGAAGCCCCAAGCCCATCGTCCTCACCGGCGCCCAAAGGCCCATCGGGTCCGACACCACCGACTCCAGGGAGAACCTTGCCGACGCCTTTCGCTGCGCCGCGTCGGATCTGCCCGGCATCTCCATCGTCTTCAACCACCATGTCATTTTAGGCACACGGGCCCGCAAGACCCACACCAAGAGCTTCCAGGCCTTTGCCAGCATCAACTACCCCGATCTGGCCGTCCTGCGGGACGGGGTTTTGCTGCGCTATATCCGTCAGGACTGCGGCCCCACCCCCATTTTTTACGACCGCCTCGACCCTCATGTATCGCTGTTAAAGCTGATCCCCGGCGTGGACCGGGATCAGGCGGACTTCCTGCTGGAGCACGGCAGCGCCCTGATCATCGAGAGCTTTGGCGTAGGCGGACTGCCAGAGAGCGGCGGCTTTTTTGACTGCGTCCGCCAATGGCAAAACAAGGGAAAACTCATCGTACTGACCACCCAGGTGGCCAACGAGGGAAGCGACCTGGGGGTCTACCATGTGGGCCACCGGCTGAAAAAGGACCTTCAGGTCATGGAGGCCTACGACATGACCACCGAGGCGGTGACGGCAAAGCTCATGTGGATCCTGGGCCAGACCCGGGACCCACAGAAGGCCCGGCAGCTTTTCTATACCCCCATCGCCCAGGATATCCTGTGGCCCGCGGAGAATTGAATGCCTGTAGCCTCTCCTACCCCACCGCAAATGCATGACCACCCCCCAGCCATAGCGTCCCAACGCCGCAAAAAACCAGGGCTGCGCCAAAGGCGCAGCCCTGGTTTTTTGCGGGCAGACACATAGACCGTCCCCTACTTGCCTACGGTCACCACCCGGACCTTGGCGTTCCCGCCCAGGGTCCCGCTGTAGTAGACCGTCAGGGTATCGGCATACCCCTTGGCCCCGGCCAGGTCGATCCAGGTACCGTTATCCTTGTTATAGACCTGAATGTTACCGGCGATGGGGACCCGGACTCCCTCCAGCACCATATAGTCCTCCCCGTCAAAGGCGGAGCGGGCCACGTCCGTTACTTTGGTAAGACGCTGGAATCCCGCGATCTTTCCCCCCGCTGTAACTGCCAGGCCCCCAAACTCCTCCTGTACGCTTTCAATACTAGCACAATAGGCGGAGATCCCGGAACCGTTTTCAATGGCAACGGTTTTCCAGCTGGCATAATCTTCACTGCCCTCCCGCCCACTGGAAGCCGTAGCGGAACGGTAACGGCCGTAGGTATAGGCGTCGCCGGTGACATTTTTCAGCAGGAGCAGATCCACCCTCCCATTCTCATCGGTACCGGCGTAAGGGATCTTATCCGCCGCCACCGTATCGGTCAGGATGTCTTCCAGCGTAATTTCCACCACCGGTGCGGAGCCCACCTGGTCATAGATCTTCACATCATCCGCCAGGGAAAGGGTCCCCAAGGTCCGGCCTTTCACATCCAGCTTCTGTCCCGTACTCCCGGAAAGGGCGGAAACGGAGGCCTTGCCCATCCCTGAAGAATTGACCCGGACCAGACAGCCCTCCAGCTCCGAGGCCCGTTCGGAATTGCTGATCTGGACGGAAAGGGACAAACCGCTCACATGGGTAAGTTCCCCCCGGTCCGCGTCCTCCAGCACAGCCGCTACCGTAGTTTTCTTTTCCCCGTCACTCCAGGCCCGGAGGACTTCACCGGCTCCGTCCAGGGAGACGGTGATTTTTTCTCCTACACTAAGTCCCGACAGCCCCACCGCGTTCTCCGCTACGGAAAAGGTATGCCCCAAAATGGTAACGGAACTGGGATCGGCCGCGTTGGGCCGGGCGTCTTCATAGTAGCCCGTAAGCAGCGTTCCCTCATACCGTCGAGCGTCGGCGGCAGTCACCAAAGCGATCCCTCCGCTTTCCGCGTAATAGAGGGTCAACTCCCGGTCTTCCAGGTCGTACCACACAGAGGAATAGGACTTCTTTTCCTCCTCCAGGATCACCGAAGTGGAGGAAGAAACGGAATAACGGTTTCCATTTGGGTCCGTCACAGCGGAGGCGGAGACCTCCTCCGCCAGTATGGTCTTAGAAACACTGTCATCGGGCAGAAAGCCCATGACCCTTCCCCCCTGATCCAGCAGAAGGGCGCCCCGGCGGTGGACCAGCGCGTCATCTATCCCGGCGCTTTGCTCATACCATTTTAGGCTCCCGTCGGCGTAGACCTGAGCGGTATGGACCGTCCCATCGGCAGCCTCGGCGTCATTGCTGAGCAAGACGGCGTCCTCCACCCAGGAGCTACCCAGCCCCAGAGCGAAGGTCTTCCCCTGGGTGTTGGGCAGCTGTAGAAGGTTATAGAGCAGCAGCGCGGCTTGCCCCCGGTCAAGCCCCTCTCCCTCCCGGACGGTCAGCCCCTCCAAAAGTCCCACCTTCCGCGCCTTTTTCAGGTGGTCCTCCGGCCAGAAGGGACCAATATCCGCCTCCGTATACCCCAGCAGCCGCAGGCAGACGGTGACGGCCTGGTCCAGGGTAACAGGCTCCTGGGGACCGAAGGTCCCGTCCCCCTTGCCGGTCATCAGCCCCTCCTGGTGGGCCAGATCAATGTAGGCAGCCGCCCAATCCGAACCGGGCACATCGGAAAAAAGGGAGCGGTGGGCGCTTCCCGCCGCCTGGTCCCCATGGCCCTCCGCCAGAATGGCCAGCTTGCAGAATTGCGCCCGCGTCAGGCTGTCCTCCAGATGATAGAGCCCATCCGGATACCCGGAGATAAGGCCGAGACCGGACAGCACCGCCACCGCCTCGTCCGTATCCCCCACAGTAGCCCCGGCGGCGGGGAAGGTCAACAAGGACAGGGTCAACGCCGCCGTCAAGGTGAAAGAGATCCATTTTCGATCCATGGGAAACACTCCTTTAATCTGCTCTTAACGCGTCCACAGGCTGAAGATTGGAGGCCTTTACGGCAGGGTAGATACCAAATACCACCCCGATCACCAGGGAGAAGGCAAAGGCGCCCAGTGAAATGCCAAGTCCGGGCAGAACGATAAGCCCGTACATGGCCTTGCCTAAAAGGAGGGAGAGGGTAAAGCCCAGAGCGATCCCCACCAGCCCGCCCAGAGAACTTAAAATGCCCGCCTCCAGCAAAAACTGTCCCACGATCTCCCCTTTGGGAGCGCCAATGGACTTTTTGATGCCGATCTCACGGGTCCTTTCGGTGACGGTGACCAGCATAATGTTCATGATCCCGATGCCCCCCACCAAAAGAGCAATGGAGGCGATCCCTCCCAGCACCACGGAGAGGGAGGTCATTTCATCATTGGACTCCGCCATGGCAGAGTTTCCGTCGGCCAGACTGTACTCCCCCAGGTTGCCGTCTATCTGCTCCGCCAGCCAAAGCTCCAACCGGGACATGACCGTATCCACATTTTTCGAGGAATTTACTTTTACGATGATACTGTCCACCCACTCAGACTTTAAAAGGGTCCGGTCCACCGTGTAGGGCACCGCCGCCATGTGGTCCATGGAGTCCTCCGCCCCTCCGTCCTTCTGGTAATAGGTCCCCACCACCAGAAAGGGGTATCCGCCTATGGTCACTGTCTTCCCGATAGGGTCGGTATAGGGAAAGAGGG
>CANOHR010000122.1 GCA_947565875.1 uncultured Pseudoflavonifractor sp. | reverse complement strand
GCGCTACATGTTTGTGGCGGGATCGGGGAATATGTTGGTGGATGCCGACTACTCCCAGATCGAACTTCGGATCTTGGCCCATATTGCTGATGATAAAACCATGCAGCAGGCCTTTTTGAGCGGGGAGGATATCCATACGGCTACCGCCGCTCAGGTCTTTGGCGTACCTGTTGATGAGGTGAGTCACGAGATGCGCCGCCGGGCAAAGGCGGTAAACTTCGGGATCGTCTACGGGATCTCCGCCTTTTCTCTTTCGGAGGATATCCATGTTCCGGTTTACGAGGCCAAGGAGTATATGGAACGCTACCTCTCCACCTTCTCCGGGGTGGCCCGGTACCAAAGCGAGGTGGTGGAGAATGCTAAGGCCAATGGGTATGTCTCCACCCTGATGGGCCGCCGCCGCTGGCTTCCCGAACTGAAGTCCTCCAACTTCAACCTCCGCTCCTTTGGGGAGCGGGTGGCCCTGAATATGCCCATTCAGGGGACCGCTGCCGACGTGATCAAGCTGGCCATGATCCGGGTGTGGAAGGCTTTGAGGGAAGAGGGGCTGAAGGCAAAGCTGATCCTTCAGGTCCACGATGAACTTATCGTGGAGTGTCCCGAGGAGGAGACGGAACGGGTCAAGGAATTGCTCACACGGGAGATGGTGGGTGTGGTAAATTATACGGTGCCTATGAAGGCGGATTCTGCGGCAGGAAAAAGCTGGGGGGAGGCAAAGGGATGAAAAACTACAAGCTGGTCCCCATGGACCGCTCCCACCTGAAGGAGATCGCCCAACTGGAAAGGGAATGCTTCTCCGCCCCCTGGTCGGAGGCCATGCTGGAGGAGGAACTCTATAATCCCCTGGCCTCCTTCATTGTGGCCCAGCGGCCCGACGGGGCGGTGCTGGGCTATGCGGGGCTCCACGTGGTGATGGATGAGGGATACCTGGACAATATTGCGGTCCGGGAGGACTACCGAGGCAATGGGATCGCCGACGATCTGCTGGATGTATTTGTCCGCTTCGGTCGGGAGAATCTGGCCTTTCTTACCCTGGAGGTCCGCCCCTCCAACGAGCCCGCCATCCAACTCTATTATAAGCACGGTTTTGTTCAGGTGGGCCGGCGGAAGGATTATTACCAGGACCCCAAAGAGGACGCTATTATTATGACACTGGAGTTTGAACATGGAACTGAAGCTGTTGAATAAAAAAGAACTGACAAGACTCTATCAAACAGAAATGGTGTTTGATTTCCCTAAATCCGAGTTAAAGCCCCTTTCAGGGATGCTCCGGCTGATGGATATGGGCCGGTATGAGCCGCTGCTGGCCCTGGAGGATGGAGAAGCGCTGGGCTATGCCATGATTTGGCTTGCCGGAGACGGAGAGGGAGCGCTGCTGGAATATCTGGGAGTGCTTCGGGGAAAGCGGAACGGGGGTCTGGGCACCCGGCTTTTGACCACCTTGGAGAAGCGGTACGGGCAGCTTTTTGGCGAGGTGGAGGCACCGGATTCATCGGATGAAGAGGAGAACCAGCTTCGCCGCCGCCGGATGGGCTTTTATCAGCGTAACGGCTTTCGGGTGCTGGACTATGAGTGCGCTCTGTTTGGAGTCCACTTTAACTGTATCTACCGGGGAGCAGAGACCGACGATCGAAAGGTCCAGGCCATGCACCGGAGCGTCTACGGAGACTATTTTTCCTCCAAACACATGGAGCGCTATATCCAGCTTCCCCTCTCTCCCGGCGAGGAGATCAAGCCAGCCCCGGAGTGGGTGGAGGAATGAGAAAAAATTGGCGGAAAGCGTGATCCTATGAATATTTTAGCCTTTGAATCTACCTGTGACGAGACCGCCGCGGCGGTGGTGCGGGATGGCCGGGAGGCCCTGTCCGACGCAATCGCGTCTCAGATCGATATGCATACCATATATGGCGGGGTGGTGCCCGAGATCGCCTCCCGAAAGCATGTGGAGGCCATTGTGGGTCTGGCGGACAGGGCCCTTCGGGAGGCGGGGCTGGAGAAGAGGAATATCGACGCAGTGGCGGTAAGCTACGCTCCCGGCCTTATCGGCGCGGTATTGGTGGGGGTCAACTTTGCCAAGTCGGTGGCCCTGGCCTGGAATGTGCCGCTGATCCCCGTCCATCATATCCGGGGCCACATTGCCGCCAACTATATTGCCCACCCCGATTTGGAGCCTCCCTTTGTATGCCTGTGTGTCTCCGGGGGAAATACCCTCATTGCAGATGTCAGGGATTATACGGACATGGAGGTATTGGGCGCCACCCGGGACGACGCGGCAGGGGAATGCTTTGACAAAGCTGCCCGGGTGCTGGGGATCGGCTACCCCGGCGGTGGGCCCATGGACTCTCTGGCCCAGGGGGGCGATGACAAAAAATATGTTCTGCCCCGTTCCCATGTGGAGGGGCATCCATTAGATATGTCCTTCTCGGGGCTGAAAACGGCGGTCTTGAATCTGCTCCATAATGCGGAGCAAAAAGGGGAGGAACTGGACGGCCCCAGCCTGGCCGCCTCCTTTCAGGCGGCGGTCAGCGATATTCTGATCCCCAGGGTCATGGATGCGGCCCGGATGAAGGGCTACGGCAAAGTGGCGGTGGCCGGGGGAGTAGGGGCTAACTCCCGGATCCGTGCCGATCTGGAAAAAGCCTGCAAAGCCTCCGGAGACAAGCTGTTTTTGCCCCCACTGAAGCTTTGCGGCGACAACGGGGCCATGATCGGCAGCCAGGGCTATTATGAATACCTGGCTGGGCACACAGCCGGCAGCGATCTGAACGCTTATGCTACGAAGGATCTGGGCATTGGTTAAAAGTGCGCAAAAATACGCCATTGGAAGGGAGACTTCCAATGGTGTATTTTTGTGTTTTTCTGTTACTGTTGGTGCCGTGCTGTCCAGGCCCGGTTGATGGCGGAGAGGATGCCGCGGAGGGGAGCCAGGTTGATGTTGTGGTCTATACCCACGCCGAAAACGTCCTTGCCATCATTGTCCCGAAGGTGGATATAGGCTACCGCCATAGAGTCGGAGCCGTCGGAAATGGCATGCTCCTTATAGTCGATGAAGGTAAAGCGGTCCATCTTCTGGCCATGGATGGCATTGAAGAAGGCGTCGATGGGGCCGTTGCCCTCTCCGGAGACCTCAAAAATGGTGTCGGTGTGCCGGAGGGTTCCGGCAAAACGAACGTGGGACTTGCCCGTTTCATCGGTGGTCTCCTGGAAGGAGTGACGGATAAGCTGGTAGGGGGTGGTGGCGTCGATGTAGTTGTGCTGGAACAGTTCCAGGATCCGCTGGGGCTTCAGTTCGGTGCCCGCCTGTTCGGTCTCCTGCTGAACGATATGTCCAAACTCGGGATGCATGGCCTTGGGCAAATCGTAGCCGAAGTTCTGCTGCATAATAAAGGCGGCGCCTCCCTTGCCCGACTGGGAGTTGATGCGGACAATGGGCTCATACTCCCGGCCCACATCGGCAGGATCGATGGGCAGATAGGGAATCTCCCAGTACTCCGTGCCGCTCTCCCTCATATACTGGGTCCCCTTGTTGATGGCGTCCTGATGGCTGCCGGAGAAGGCGGTAAAGACAAGTTCTCCCACATAGGGCTGCCGGGGACCTACCTTCATCTTGGTACAGCGCTCATAGACCTCCCGGATGGCGTTGATGTGGGAAAAGTCCAACTCCGGATCCACCCCTTGAGTATACATGTTAAGGGCCAGAGTTACTATGTCCACATTGCCGGTGCGCTCCCCGTTTCCGAAGAGGGTGGCTTCTACCCGCTCGGCTCCTGCCAACAGTCCCAACTCGGCGGTGGCGACGCCTTCACCCCGGTCATTGTGAGGGTGGAGGGAGATAATGGCCCGCTCCCGAGCGGGAAGGGTCTCGATAAAATACTCGATCTCATCGGCAAAATAGTTGGGAAGGCAGTTTTCCACCGTGGTGGGCAGGTTCAGAATGACCTTGTGGTCTTTGTCGGCGTGGAGAGTGTCAAGAACGGCAGCGCAGATCTCGGCGGCGGCGTCCATCTCTGTGCCCATAAAGGATTCAGGGGAGTATTCGTACCGCAGATCCATGCCGGCGTCAATGACTGGCTGGGCCATCTCATAGATCAGTTCTGCGGCGTCCACGGCGATTTTCTTTACCCCTGCCACATCGGTATGGAATACCACCTTCCGCTGGAGGGTGGAGGTGGAGTTGTAGAAATGGAAGATAACGTGCTTGGCCCCCGCGAT
>CANOHR010000121.1 GCA_947565875.1 uncultured Pseudoflavonifractor sp. | reverse complement strand
CTCTGCTTTTCGTGGAACACGACGCTGCCTTCCGGGAGGAGATCGCCGCCAAAATAGTGGAGGTTTGAGAGGTAGATATAAATTTAGCGGCGTGATGCCTCCTCGTGCGGGCGCACATTGTGCGCCCACATGACACGGAACCACTCCGCTAAATTTTAATTTACTCTCCCCCACACAACAAAAATCACCCCCGCCGGGAAATTTCCCGGCGGGGGCAATGCGTTTTAATGCAGATCGATGATCTCATGTCGGCTGGGACCTGTGGAGACGATCTTGATGGGAATTGCCAGTTCCTTCTGAATGAAGTTTACATAATTTTGTGCTTCTTTGGGCAGCCTTTCAAATTCGGTAATGCCCCGGATGTCCTGCTTCCAGCCGGGAAGGGTCTCATAGACCGGTTTGGCTCTGCACAGCTGGGAGAATACGGGAAAATCCCGGGTCACACTCCCGTCTACGTCATAGCCTACGCAGACCTTGATCTCGTCCAGGTATCCCAAACAGTCGATGGCGGTAAGGGCTACCTCGGTGGCTCCCTGGACCATACAACCGTATCGGCTGGCTACCGCGTCGTACCAGCCCACCCGGCGGGGACGGCCTGTGGTGGCGCCGAACTCTCCCTTATCGCCGCCCCGGCGGCGCAGTTCGTCCCCGTCGGCTCCCGTCAGTTCACTGACAAAGGGCTCACCGGGAGCGCCTACGCTGGAGGAGTATGCCTTGGAGACGCAGATCACGTCCCGGATGGCGGCGGCGGGAACGCCTCCTCCCACGGCGCCAAAACCGGCCAGGGTGTGGGAGGAAGTGACGAAGGGGTAGATCCCGTGGTCGGGGTCCTTCATGGAGCCCAGTTGTCCCTCCAGAAGGACGGTCTTTCCCTCTTTAAGAGCTTGATGGATAAAGGGTACCGTATCTCCCACATAGGGGGCAATGGCCTCCCTCTGGGTCATGAGAGTGTCAAAAAGGGCCTTGGGATCCAAAGGTTCCTTGTGGTAAAGGTGGGTCCAGAGAATGTTTTTTAGTTGGCAGATCTGCTCCAGCCGCTCCATAAGGCGTTTTTCGTCCCACAGATCGGCAAGCTGGATGCCGTGCTTGGCGTATTTATCGGAATAAAAAGGAGCGATACCCGACTTGGTGGAGCCAAAGGCTTTGCCTCCCAGCCGCTCCTCCTCATAGGCGTCCTGAAGGGAGTGATAGGGCATGAGGATCTGGGTCCGCTGGTCCACCAGCACATGGGGAGCGGGAACGCCGCCTTCTTCCAACGACGTCAACTCACGGAGAAACTTGCTGATGTCCAAGGCAACTCCGGTACCGATGATGTTGGTGGTGTGGGGATAAAATACCCCCGAGGGAAGTTGGTGCAGGGCAAAGCGCCCATAGTCGCAGATAATGGTGTGGCCTGCATTGGCCCCGCCCTGGAAGCGGATGACCACGTCGGACTTTTCTGCGAGGAGGTCGGTGATCTTTCCCTTTCCCTCATCGCCCCAGTTGGCGCCCACGATCGCTTTTACCATAGTCCGTTACCTCCGGCTCCGGGATTCGCAACTCCGCAGGGAGTTTGCCTTTTCCAGCGCCTATAACGACAAATATATATTATATACACATTTTAAGCGGGTGACAAGTGGTTTTTGAAAAAGGAAGGCGGCAAATAAATCAAAATTTATGAAGGGTGAACCAGACTCTTGCAGGCGCACATTGTGTGCCTGCAAGGATATGATATATTTTTCTACTCACATCTTTCCATGGTCCCTAAAAACAGCGGTGTCCCTGCCTCTACATCCACAATGCCATAGACAAAGGGCCGGTCAAAGCGCAGATAGATAAGATCCTGGGGCGGCATGGCGGAGGTGGCTTCCATGATCACCGCCGTTACCGCCGCTGCCTCGGTGCCCTTTTCATTGAGGTCAAAAGCGGTTTTGTGGATCACATCTCCGATATAGAGGGGATCTCCGCCCGCGCTTCCCATGGCGGAGAAGTCCGCCCGCTGAGGATCAAAGGCCTGAGAAAGCCCCATGGCTTGCAGAGAGGCGTTGAGGGAGTCGCTCCACTCCGTTTTAAATTTAGGGCAGGTGAGGCTCACCCGAAGGTTTTGCCGGATGGAGAGCAGGCCAGGGACGGTAGTTTCGTCCCAGCCGGCCAAGTAGTCGGTAAGGGAAGTCCCTTCCTGAGGTAGCATGAGCAGCAGTCCCAGCCGCCCATCGTCGTAGGGAAGCAGCACCCCCTGGCCATTCTCCGTGGAAATATATTCTTCATTTCGGGTGCCGTTATGCATTCCCTTGGGATGGGTCACCGTGCCGTCCTGGGCGGTAAAATCCAGTTCCCAGTCAGAGGTGGGGGGCTCAAAGGGACGCTCAAATTGATTTTTCAGATAGACCGCGTTGATAAGAGTCAGTACCGCCTCGTCGCTGAATTTATCCGCCACGGAAGGGATAAGCCCCCGGGTGGCGTCGCTGACCCACTGGTTTACGGCCTTTACTGTGGCCGGGTCCTGAAGATCCTGCTGGAAAACCTGGGCGCCGTAGGTATCCTGGCACCGAAGCACAAAGCCGTTGGCAAGAGTAACGTCCGGATCGGCCCAGAGGGAGTTCACCAAGGTGGCCTGGGTGGAGTCCCCCAGCTGGGCATAGTCGGCCATAAACCAGGCGCACAGGGCGTTCAGGTTATCCCGGCTGAGGCCGAAGAGGGTCTCAAACTCTTCCAGAGTGTCTTCGGCGGCGCCGTTGGCGGTCATACCCAGGGCTAATGCTACCGACAGGGGGGAGACCAAAGCGTTTTCCCCCTCTCTGTGATTTTCCCGCAGGAGCGCTGCGGCAAAGGCCTGATAACCCTCCATAGTTCCCTCGGTGGTACAGATCAGGGGCTCCACCGGGGGCAGAGAGCCCGAAGGGGTGGGCAGAGGCTTCACAGAGCTTTGGACCGGGGCCAGCATCCCTGTCCCGGCGCATCCGGAGAGCAGAGAAAGGGAGAGAAGAAGAGGAAGGATCCGGCGTCGTTTCATAGGAGAACGCTCCTTTCAGGGACCTTTTAAAGGGTTAGACGGAGCGGAAGGGGAAAAAGTTCCCTTTTTCCCACGCAAATTTTGTGTGGTTGTCATCCGTCGAAATATGTGGTATGATAAGTCCACTTAAGGGGATGAGGAGGAAAACTCCATGGATGAAAAGGGATTTCAGTTCCGCACGGCGGCTTTTGGAGGCTTCCAGAAGCAGGACGTGATGGACTATCTGGAACGCAGCGCCCAGGAGCATACCCGGAAGGTGGCAGAACTTCAGAAGGAACTGGAGGAGAAGAAAAGGGCTGAGGGTGAGGCGGAGGAGCGCCACGCTGGTCTGGAAAAGAGACTGGCCGCCCTGGAGGCGGAGAATCAGCGTTTGGCCGCTGACCTTGCCGACCGGGAGGACAGGCTCAACCAGGCGCTGGCGGAAAAGGATGAGCTTCGGGCCGAGACAGTCAGACTTCGTGGGGAGGTGGATCGGCTCGCTCCCTCTGCTACCGCCTATGAGACGGTGAAGGACCGCACCGCCAGCATTGAGTTGGAGGCCCACGGTCGGGCCCAGGCCATCGAGCGGGAGGGCCGGGCCAAGGCTTTAAAATGTCAGGAGCAGGTGAAGGAATGGTTCCTGAAGACCAAGGGGGCCTATGATCGCCTTCGGGCGGACCTGAACGTTACCATGAGTCACACAGTTCAGGAACTGGAGCGGGCGGGCCGGAGCATAGCGGAGTTGACCAGCGGACTGGAGCAGCAGGACAATGCGCTTAAGGCTATGCAAGCCCAGATCGAGGCCCTGGACGGCGCTAAGCCTCCCGTGCCTCTGCCTGTAGACGGGGGGGACGAAGGGCCCCAAAGCATTCCCTTTTAAAAAGAAAAAAGAGACGGTGCGTGGAGTTTTTTCCATGCACCGTCTTTTTTTGATAATCACTTGGAAGGGGCCTCTTCCGTCTCAGTAAGGGGATCGTAGTATTTTGCCTTGTCTGCGGCGTACATCTGCTCGAAGAGAGGATTGTGGCCGTGGTGCAACTCATGGGTGTAGGCATGGGTGTCGGTGTGGACCAAATCGTCCTTGGGGGCGGTCTGGCGCAGGATAACAATGGCCACATTGGAGCAGTGATCGGAGATCCTCTCCAAATTGATGAGCAACTCCAGGAACTGGGCGCCTAATTCAATGGTACAGGCTCCTGCTTTGATCCGTTCCACATGCCGTTCCCGCAGTTCATCCCGCATAAGGTCCACCACCTCCTCCAGAGGCTCCACCC
>CANOHR010000120.1 GCA_947565875.1 uncultured Pseudoflavonifractor sp. | reverse complement strand
TGCCCTGGACCTGCTTCCGGCCCCGGACCTTGGCCACGTTCACCAACTGTCCGTCGGGAGCGAAAGTAAGGATGGGCTTGATGTTCAATACTGTTCCCGCAAGGGCAGTTATTTTTCCAATGCGTCCGCCCTTTTGAAGATATTCCAGGGTATCCACCGAGAAAAAGGCGTGGGAGCCACGCAGCAGCTTCTCCACCCGTCCACCTGTCAGAGTTTCCCAGGTCATACCGACCTTGATGTCTTCCCAAAGCTGAAGGACGATCCCTCCAATGGGAATAGCGCCGCTGTAGGTCTCGAACACCGCCGTCTCCAGGTCCTTGCGCTCCTCACAGGCCAGGCGGAATATATTATGGGTCCCCGAAAGCCCCGAAGACAGGGGCAGCACGATGACCTTCTCATAGCCGTCCCGCTTGATGTTCTCCAGGGTCCTGTCCACCCGCATCATATCAGGCAGGGACGTCTTGGGAAGCTCCCCCTTCTCCAGGCGCTTGTAGATATCTTTGGCAAAGATATCCTCCCCATCGCTGTAGTCCTTATCCTTGCAGGCGATCCGCAGGGGCACCACATAGACAGGCAATCCCTTTCGGTGCCTGGGTTCCATCTCGGCGCAGGAATCCACCAAAAACGCGATCTTTTCCGGATTCAACAAAATCCCTCCATCGGTTGACAGGCTCAGCCTCGTCCCCTATAATGTAAGATAACAAGTTATGTGACTATTATACCACTTGAAGGCCGTCTGTCAAGGAGGGAATATCCATGAACTACCAGCAGCGCCGCCGGCTTCAGGCCGGAGAGACCCGCAAAGCCATTTTGGAAGCCGCCGCCCACCTTTCCCGGCAGGGAGGCTTTGATAAAATGACCATTCGGGATATTTGCTCCGCCGCCGGAGTCACCACAGGAGCCTTTTACCACCATTTTTCCTCCAAGGAGGACCTTTTGACCCAAGGCTTTGCCTCCCTGGACTCCTTCTTGTTGGAAAAGCTGACTCCCTATCGGGATAACCCCCCTCTGGACCGTCTGGAGGCTCTTCTCACTCTCTATGCTCAATATATGGAGGATCTGGGCTGGGAGACCGCCGCCCTCTATTACGGACAGCGGCTGGCCCATCCGAACGCCTCCGCCTCCCTGGCCCCGGACCGATACACCTTGCGCTCCATGCTGGAATGTCTCACCGATCTGGCGCGGGAGGGAGTCCTTTCCCGCTCCTTCTCCCCGGAATGGACGGCGGAATTCTTTTTTCGCCATTTCCGTGGAACTGTCATTGACTGGATCCTTCACCAGGGAAGCTATCCCCTGTGGGACAAACTGAGCCAGGATTATGCCCTCTTTGAACAGGCCTTTCGGGACTGACCCCCTCCTCATATTTTTTACCCCCGCCGAATATGCTGTCCGGCGGGGGTGGTTTTTTTGAGTCACATTTTAAGAAAGCGGGGGATCCGGGACGCCATTGCCGGCTGCGCCCTTCTCCTCTGCGCCCTGGCCCTCTGCTGCTGGCCTAAGGAGGTGTCCGCCTCCGTTCAGGAGGGGTTGGGACTGTGCTACAATGTGATCCTCCCCTCCCTCTTTCCCTTTTTTATCCTTACCTCCCTGGCTATCTCTCTGGGGCTGGCGGGATACCTGGGTCGGCTTCTGGAGCCGGTCATGCGCCCCCTTTTCCATGTGGGCGGTCCCTGTGCCGCCGCCCTGGCCTTAGGCTTTGTCGGGGGATATCCTGTAGGCGCCCGTGCCGCTCTTACCCTCTATGAGCAGGGGCAATGCTCCAAAGCGGAATGCGAACGGCTGCTGGCCTTCTGCAACAATTCCGGCCCCGCCTTTATCCTGGGGGTGGTAGGGGCCGGTGTTTTTGCCGACAGCCGAGTGGGGCTGCTGCTGTGTCTGGTCCATGCCGCCGCCTCCCTCCTGGTAGGACTCCTGTTCCGCTTCTACCGGACCGGCGACCGGGCTTCAGACCGTCGGAGCGTCTCCCCCATTTCCGCCCAGCGGTTCTCCACCGCCTTTACCGGGGCAGTGACCGGGGCGGTGACCTCCACCCTTCATATCTGCGCCTTTGTGGTCTGCTTTACCGTCCTTCTTCGCCTGTGCTTCCTTTCCGGACTCCTGCCCGCCCTGGCGGGCTTTCTAAGCCGGATCTTTGCCCCTCTTGGCTTTACCGAAGAGTGGGCCCGGCGGCTTCTCACCGGAATTTTAGAGTTATCCTCCGGTGTGGCAGCGCTTACAGGGGAGGGTTCCTTTACAGGCCGGGTCTCCATGGCCGCCTTTCTTCTGGGCTGGGCGGGGATCTCCGTCCACTGCCAGGTCCTCTCTTTTTTGGGAGAAAGCGGCCTCAATACCCGAACTTACATTGGCGGTAAGCTTCTCCACGGTCTTTTTTCCGCCGCCCTCACCGGCCTTGTCCTTCGGGTGTTTCCTCTGAAAGAGAGTGTATCCTCCTATTTGGTCCAGCAGGTGGAGGGCATTGCCGGAACCGATTTTTACTCCGCCCTGGCCGTCTCCACCGCCGCAGCCTGGGGAGTGTTCCTGCTCTTTTTTCTTCTGGCAGCCCTGGGCGCCGGCAGGGGCAAGCGCCTCCCTTCCTCCCCCCACAGGACTCGAGCCTCCTTTGGCGCGAAAAACCAGTAGAAATTAGCGGAAGGATGTGTTAAAATAGAGTAAGACCGCACACAAAGGAGAAGGGCTATGTTTGGAAGGAAGGACCTGTTCCAGGAAAATATAGAACCTCGCTGCGCATATTGCGCCAAGGGCGCCCCTCTGGAGGAGGGAAGGGTCCTCTGCGCCAAAAAGGGGGTCATGCCCGCCGGAGGCCGCTGCTCCCGCTTCCACTATGATCCCCTGAAACGGGTCCCCCCCAAGCCCGCCGTGCTGGACACCAGCAAACTTTCCCCGGAGGATTTCCAACTGTAAGGAGCATCATACTTTTAAAACAAAAAACAGATGGCGGACAAAAACGGTCCGCCATCTGTTTTTTTGTTTTATATCTCTTAGCTGAGGCGGCTCCTCTTATTTCTTCTTCCCCGCCGCAGCAGGCTCCTTTTTCTTGGGAGCGGGCTTTTCTCCGTCCACCGCTTCCAGGATGGTACGCTCTCCCGCCTCCTTAGCGTGCTTCTGCACCTCCTGCTGGTTCTTGGGGCTGCGGACCATAATGCCGGGGCCCTGGACGCAGCCGCCCTCGCAGGCCATTCCCTCCAGGAAGTTCACCCCGCCGATCCCCTTGGCAAACTTCAGAAGTTCCACCTTACAGGCGTTGAGGCCGCTGCAGGATACGGCGTTGAGCTTAAACTGCTTCTCGTCCACACCGTGCTCCTTCAGCCCCTGGGCCACCGCCGCTGCCACGCCGCCGGAATGGGCGAAGCTCCGGCCAAAGCCGCTGGCCTCGTCCAGCGCCGCCTCCTCCATATTCTCCACGTTGATCCCCCGGGAGGCGAAGAGGGGATAAAGCTCCTCAAAGGTGAGGGCGCAGTCGATGGTTCCCATGGTCTTGCCCATCTGATACTCCTTCTTCTTGGCCACGCAGGGGCCGATGAACACCACCCGGGCCTGGGGATCGGTCATCTTGATGCGCTTGCCGATCATCACCATGGGGGAGGGAGTCCCCGAAATGTACTGGGCAAGGTCGGGGAAATTCTTCTCCACATAGTCCACAAAGGCAGGACAGCAGGAGGACAGAAGCTTCCCCTTCTCCACCAGTTCTTCGCTTTCCGCCTTGGCGGTCATATCCGCGCCCAAAGCCACCTCGGCCACATCGTAAAAGCCCAGCTTTTTCAGTCCCGTCACCACCTGGCCCAGCGTAGCGGGAGCAAACTGTCCGGCAATGGAGGGGGCCAGCACCGCGTAGACATGGAAGCCCCAGCGGCTGGCGCCCCGGAGGAGCTGGACCACATCCACGATGTGGGACTTGTCCATAATGGCTCCAAAGGGACACTGGTAAGTACATGCGCCGCAGGAAACACATTTATTCACATCGATGGCGGCCTTTTTATTTTCTCCCATAGCAATGGCGCCGGGGAGACAGCCCCGCTCACAGGGGCGCTGATTCTTTTCGATGGCTCCGTAAGGACAGACTGTAATACACTTTCCACAGAGAATACATTTGGAGTGGTCGATGGTGGCCTTCCGGTTGACAATGGAGATGGCCTCCTTGGGACAGTTATGAACACAGCGGGTAGCGATACATCCCCGGCAGGCAGGCCCTACGGTGATCTGGGTCACAGGACACTCGTCACAGGCGATCTCCATGACCTCCACCATACCTGGATTGC
>CANOHR010000119.1 GCA_947565875.1 uncultured Pseudoflavonifractor sp. | reverse complement strand
GCAGCTGGATTCCCTTGCCCTCCAAAGTAACCGCTCCCGCAACGAGATCATCAACCTGCTCCTTCGGGATGCGGTAGAGCGGGCAGAGATCGAAGAATAGGCTTTCAGGGCTCTTTATCCCGCTTGCCTTTTCTTCGCCGCTTTGATATAATTCCCCCATTGGAAGGGGGCCGGGAACTATGAACATTACACTGATCGGTATGCCCGGCTCGGGAAAGTCCTCCGTGGGCCGGGTCCTGGCCCGGCGGCTGGGCTATTCCTTTTTGGATGTGGATCCCCTTATCGTGGAGGCTTACGGAAAGGCTTCCCTTCAGGAGGTACTGGAAAGCCTGGGAAACGAAGGCTTTTTGGACGCCGAGGCGGAGGTCATCTCCACCCTCTCCTGTGAAAATACCGTCTTGTCCCCCGGCGGCTCCGCCGTTCTGCGGGAAAAGGGGGCCATGCGCCTGAAGGAGTTGGGGCCGGTGGTCTATCTGAGGCTCCCTTGCCCCGCCCTGGAAAAGCGGCTATGGAATCTGGAAAGCCGGGGTGTTCCCTTGGCCCCCGGCCAGACTCTGGAGCAGCTTTACGCCCTACGGATCCCTTTTTATGAAAGATATGCCGACGTGACTGTGGACGCCGATCAGCCCAGGGCCCGGGATACGGCGGAAAAGATCCTGGCCGCTTTGGAGTTGTAATTTTCCCCAGTTTGTGGTATCATAAGAAGGAAGGGGCCTTATGCGCCCCACATTCTTTTATTAGGTTTCACGGCTCCGGTCGTGTTTGGCTCCCGCCAGCGGAAGGCAGGGCCCGACGGTTTCCGTCGCTATCGGTTCCGCTCTCCCATCCGGGACGCGTCAAAGGGCGCGCCCTCATTTTGTCGTGGATGGGACATTCGACAAAAAGGAACGTTTTTATGACCTTTCAAGACTTGGGGCTGTGCCCCCCCATCCTCTCCGCCCTGGAAAAGCTGGGCTATGAAAAGCCCTCCCCTATTCAGGAGAAGGCCATCCCTCCCGCTCTTCAGGGCCGGGACGTACTGGGCTGCGCCCAGACGGGAACAGGCAAGACCTGCGCCTTTGCTACCCCTATTCTTCAGCAGCTCAACGGAAGGAAGCCGGAGCCCCTCCGGGGCGTCCGCCCCATCCGCGCCCTGATCCTTACCCCCACCCGGGAACTGGCCCTTCAGATCCAGGAAAGCTTTGAGGCCTATGGAAAAAACCTGCCCCTTCGCTCCGCCGTCATTTTCGGCGGGGTGGGTCAGCAGCCCCAGGTGGATAAGCTGAAAGCCGGGATAGACATTCTGGTGGCTACTCCCGGACGGTTGGAGGATCTTCACAACCAGGGCTTTGTCCATGTGGAAAAGCTGGAGATCTTCGTGCTGGACGAGGCCGACCGGATGCTGGACATGGGCTTTATCCACGACGTCAAAAAGATCCTCACCTGGCTTCCCAAAAAGAAGCAGACCCTCTTCTTTTCCGCCACCATGCCCCCGGAGGTCCAGGGACTGGTGGATTCCCTGCTGGTAACCCCCGTGAAGGTGGCGGTGGATCCCGTCTCCTCCCCGGTGGAGGTCATTGACCAGCGGCTTTTCTATGTGGACCGGGGGAACAAGTCCAAGCTGCTCTCCATGCTGGTAAAGCACCCCGACGTAAAAAACGCCCTTATTTTTACCCGGACCAAGCACGGGGCCAACAAGGTGGCGGGGGACCTTTCCAAGGCAGGCATCCCCTCGGCCGCCATTCACGGCAACAAGAGCCAGACTGCCCGGCAGCAGGCCCTGGCAGATTTTAAGGCGGGCCGGATCAAGGCTCTCGTGGCCACCGATATTGCCGCCCGGGGCATCGACATCGAGGAGTTGAGCCACGTATTCAACTATAACCTTCCCGACGTGCCCGAGACCTACGTTCACCGGATCGGCCGGACGGGCCGCGCGGGCCACGGCGGCACCGCCGTCTCCTTCTGCGAGTTTGGAGAGAAGGAGCTTTTGGCTCCCATTGAAAAGCTGCTGAAAAAGCCCATCCCCGTGGTGGAGGGCCACCCCTTCCCCATGCAGAATTTCGAGGCCCCCAAGCGGGACAAACACGGCAAGATCGTCAACGCCGACGACGATGAGGCCCGGCAGGCCGCCCGGGAGCGGAAAAAGCAGCGTCAGGCGGCAAAGGAGGGCTCTCCCGCGCCCAAGAAGGCTTCCCCGCCTGCGGGGCGGAACGCCTCCCCTGTGAAACAGGCCGCCTCCCCTGCGGGCCGGGGTGCTCTTGTGGGTCGGGGCGCCCCCGCCCCGACACCCCCCTCTGCCCCCCAGCAAAAAGCCTCCATCAAGAAGCAAGCAGGCTACCGCCCCAGCAAGACCCTGGACCAGGCCCTCTCCGCCATGGCTCCCACTGTAGGGACGGGTTCTAAACCCGCCCGCGCCATCTCCCCCCGGACAACCCCCAAACGGGATCCCGCCTACGAGGCATGGCTTGCCGAGGAACGGGCCATCCAGGCTAAGAAATTCCGGGACACCCCTCTGTCAGGAGATACCATTATGGACGCCACCGCCCGGTTCCTGGCCCCCAAGGAGACTTCCGTCTCCCGAACTGCCCCGGCCCCTGTAAGCCGGGAGGCCCAGCCCCGGCACAACCCCCAGCCGCCCCGCTCCGACAGAAGAAAGGAGAGCGGCAAGGGGAAGAAAACGCCTCCTCCCCGGACAAAGCCGGAGCCCAGGCCCGCCCCGAAAAAGAAGGAGCCCGCCCTGGAAAAGGAACGGCGCCGTTCAGACCGCCGCCGGGGCCCTATGGAGCCCACCCTCCGGCTGGGCAGCCAGAAGGATTCCACCGAGCAGTCCGGCAGCCTTATGCGGCCTTACTACTTTAATCCGGATGAGGATTGATCCCTCCTCCAAGCGCATATAAAAAGAGCGTGATACCATGGGTATCACGCTCTTTTTCGCTTTAAGGAAGCTTACGGCCGCAGGCCCATACCGCCCTCCAGGGTGAGGGTCTCGCCGGTGAGGTACTTGAAGTCGGGGTTGGCAAGCTGGACGCAGACCCGGCCGATCTCGGTCTCGGGATCGCCATAATGGCCCATGGGAGGCATCTTCACATTGGCCTTGAAGGCGTCGGGATAAGCGTTCTGGAAGTTCTCCAGCTGGGCGGTCCAGGCGATGGGACACACCACGTTCACATTGATCCCGTCGGGCCCCCACTCGGTGGCGGCTACCCTCGTCAGGCCCCGGATACCCTCCTTGGCGGCAGCGTAAGCGCACTGGCCGTAGTTGCCAAAGAGCCCCGCGCCGGAGGCAAAGTTGATGACGGCGCCCTTTGTCTCCTTCAGGTGGGGATAGCAGGCCTGCATGTAGTAGAAGGCAGCGTAAAGCCCCGAGTAGACCGCCAGGTCAAACTGCTCCGTGGAGTGGTCGGCCAGGGTCACGCCGGAGGCGGATGCCTGAGCGTTGTTGATGAGTACGTCGATGCGGCCAAAGGCCTTCATGGCCTCGTCCACCACATGCTGAACGGTGGCCTTATTGTCCGCCCCGGCGGACACATCGGCCTGAACAGCCAGGACCTTCACGCCATAGAGCCGCTCCAGTTCCTCCTTAGCGTCCTCCAGCTTCTTCACGTTCCGGCCGGTAATGACAATGTTTGCCCCCTCCTTGGCATAGGCGGTGGCGATGCCGTAGCCAATGGAGCCGCAACTCTTTCCGTCACTCAACACAGCCCGGCCCGCGCCGGTGATGATGGCCGTCTTCCCTGTCAAAAATCCCATTGGAATGACCTCCTTAAAAATAAGTGCCCCCCAGGGGGCCTGGAATCTTTTTCTATCATAGCATACCCGACGGAAATAGGCAATACACCGTTTGATATTTATTTAACGATTTTTATTCCGCCCGGATCCCATGCAGGGCAGCCTCGAATTCCGGGGTGGCCGCCATTCGGCGGATGGCCTTCCCCCAGCCCTCTACCAAAAAATCCAGTTCCCGGCCCTCCCCCAAGGCAAAGCGGGCCTCATAATACTGTACCCGCTCAGTACCGTAGACCGTCTGGTGTCCTGACAGTCCGTTTATTTGGATGGGGAGGATCTCGGCCAAAGAGGTCATGCCGCAGTCGGGACGAAGCCAGTTTTGCAGCTCCTCCTCCGTACCTGCGCAGTTCTCGTAAAAGCGCCAGCAAAAAAGGAACTCTCCCTTAGGGTCCCAGGCACAGAGCCCATACTGGTCTATCCGGTCGGGATCGTCCTCAAAATAAAAGCCGTCAGGAATTATAAAGGAAACTTTTTCCCCATAAAATCGACCG
>CANOHR010000118.1 GCA_947565875.1 uncultured Pseudoflavonifractor sp. | reverse complement strand
TAACCCTGCTTCAGGTTGACGCCCACCTCGTTGGCGGCCTCCATCTTGAACTTGTTGAGGGCCTCGCGGGCCTGGGGCACGACAGGCTGATTAGACTTGTTGTTGCTCATTGTTCGCATCTCCTTTTGTTTTCTTTTTGTTCTCTCTGAAAGATTCGTTCGGATCGAGAATCCGAGCATATCTTTGCCCCAAGGAGATTTTATATGCGAAAATTTTATTGACAAATTAAGGAACTAAAAAGTTGTCAAAAAATCTTATTCCCCACAGTCACCCCGCTCTGCCTGGTGGATTTATTGATTTTCCTCCTATAAGACCTTTTCCCGATCTCCGTTCCGGGGCGAAATGGAGCAGGCATGATGTCCATTCGTAATACAACAAAAGTCCCGGCAGAGAGTTTCTCCGCCGGGACTTTTCTTCCTTTTTACGCTTCTGTTCAGTTCTTAGCCTGAGCCAGCGCGGCGGCCACGGCCTCCTTGGCAGCGGTGGAGGTCACGGTAGCCCCGGCCACGCCGTCCATGTTGGCGCCGGCAGCCTTGGCGTTGGCCGCCAGAGGCTCCAGAGCGGCGGCGCCGATACCGGGAGTCTCGCTGTCCCCGGTGATGGTCACGGCGGTAATGTTGTCGTCATCCACAGTGACGGTAGCCACTACAGAGCCGCCAAAACCCTGGGCAGAACTGGTGTATGTACCAGCCTTATAGGTCTTGGGAGCGGGCTCGGGAGTGGGCTCCGGGGTGGGTTCGGGAGTAGGCTCAGTGGTGGGCTCGGGCGTCGTCACGGCCATCACTTCGGCGGTGGGCTCCACGCTGGGCTCCGCGGCAACCTCCACAGTGGGCTCAACAGAGGGCTCCTCGCTGGGCTCCTCAGAGGGAACGGGAGTATCGGTGGGTTCGGCTGTGGGGGTAGCCTCCGTGGTCTCCACAGGGGCCTCGCTGGGCTCGGGAGTGGTCTCGGCCTTCTCTCCGCCGCAGGCGGCCAGGCTCATCACCATGGCAAGGGCCAGCAGCAGCGCGCCAAATTTCTTGTTCATATCGTTGGTCTCCTTCCTCATTCTATGATTTTCCTCTTCCTCCCCCGGCGCTCCACCGTCGTGGGAGGCGAACCCTATCCTACCACAAAAGGAACGCCGTTGCAAGTGCAACTGTTTCCTTCGCCGTTTTTTCTTGTTTTTCGCAAAGGCAGTATTGTATTTTTGTCACCGTTTTGTTACAATTTATATAGGTACAACTGGCAAAGTTCCAAAATATGGAAAGGAAAGGTGAAACGCATGAACAGCAAAAAGCTTCTGTCCCTGCTCTTGTCCCTGGCTATGGTTTTCTCCCTGGCCACTCCTGTTCAGGCTGCAAAGCTGCCTGCGGGCTGGAGCCCCGCTGACGGAGCCCGCGGGGTCTCCGATCCCAACGTCATTACCATTCTGCACACCAACGACGTACACACCCACATTGACAACCTTAAAGAGGAAGGCGAAGGCGACGCCAAGACCAAAGTCCCCCAGCTTCGCTACTCCACCATCGCCGGTTACAAGGCCAGCCTGGAGAACGTTCTGCTGGTGGACGCCGGAGACCATGTCCAGGGCACCCCTTACGGTACCGAGGACAAGGGTCATACCATCGTTGACCTGATGAACGCCGTCGGCTATGACGCCGCCACTCTGGGCAATCACGAGTTTGACTATGCCATGGATGGCGCTATGAACGTCATCGAGTGGGCCAAGTACCCCTACCTGTCCAGCAACTTCTATCACGAGGGCAAGCTGGTCCTGGACGCCTACAAGGTCTTTGAAGTGGGCAGTAAAAAGGTGGCTCTGGTGGGTATCACCACCCCTGAGTCCATCACCAAATCCACCCCCAAGTATTTTATGAACGATAAGGGAGAGTATGTCTACTCCATCGCCGGCGGCGCCGACGGCAGCGAACTCTACGCCGCGGTCCAGTCCGCCATCGACGCGGCGGCCAAGGAAGCTGATTACGTCATCGCCCTGGGCCACCTGGGCGTCGACGAGGCCTCCGCCCCCTGGCGCAGCACCGACGTCATCGCCAACACCACCGGCCTCACCGCCTTTATCGACGGCCACTCCCACAGCGAGATCGTGGGTGAGAAGGTAGCCGACAAGTCCGGCAAGGAGATCGTTCTGGCCCAGACCGGCACCGCTCTGGACAATGTGGGCCAGCTGACCATCGCCGCCGACGGTACTGTTACCTCCGAGCTTCTCACCATGGACGACCTGGCTCTGGTAACTCCCGACGCCACGGTAGCAGAGATGGAGACCGGCTTTATTACCGCCGTGGACGAAAGCCTTTCCAAGGCCATCGGCGCCACCGCCGTAACTCTGAATGTAAACGGCTCCGACGGCAAGCGCTCCGTCCGGAAGGAGGAGACCAACATCGGCAACTTCTGTGCCGACGCCTTCCTCTACGCCGCTGAAAAGGCCGGCATTGAAGCCGATGTGGCCTTTAACCAGGGCGGCGGCATCCGCGCCACCATTCCCGCGGGCGAGGTCAACACCAAAATGCTCAAGGCCGTCTACCCCTGGGGCAACGAGGTGGGGGTCAAGACTGTCACCGGCCAGGAGCTGAAGGACGCCCTGGAGTGGAGTTACCGCACCGCCAACGTGGAGAACACCAACGAGGTAGGCGGCTTTCTCCAGATCGCCGGTATGAGGGTAATTGTAAATCTGTCCACCCCCTCTACCGTTCAGCAGGATGAGAACCTGGTCTGGACCGGCGGTCCTACCGGCGCCTACCGGGTGGAAAAGATCGAGATCCTGAACAAGGCCACCAATACCTATGAGCCCATCGACCTTGCCAAGACCTACACCGTGGTCAGCGGTCCCTACCTGCTGGAGCAGATGGGCGACGGCTATAATATGTTCAAGAGCGGCGAGGCCACCAAGTTCATTGCCGACGACTACATGACCCTGGTGGACTACATCCAGTCCTTCCCCGTGGATCCCGCCACTGGTCTCAGCACCGTGCCTTCCGGTGCGGGCTATGACGAGTTTGAGCATACCGAACGGATCAACTATATTGTCCGCCCCGCCGACTTGGACGAAAATGCCTGGTGGTACGTTCCCGCCGTCTGGGCCTTGAATGCCAGGGTCATGAAGGGCACCGACAAGGGCTTTGAGGCCGACGCCAATGTGACCCGTGCCTCCGTCCTCCAGACCCTCTACAACGCCGAGGGCGCTCCCGCCGTGGAAAACGCCGCCCTCACCGATGTGGAGGGCAAGTGGTGGGCCAACGCCGCCAATTGGGCCGCCTCTGTGGGGCTGGTCAGCGGCGCCACCTTTGGGGATGACGCCGTCATCCTCCGGGGTGAGATCAAGGATCTGCTGGAAGCCTACGGCAAGATCGTGGGGATCGACTACAGCAATCTGATGCTGGGTAACGACCAGGGCGATCTGATGCTGGACAAACCCATGGACCGTGGACAGTACGCCCAGATCATGATGAACATGATCGCCGCCACCCCCGCTCCCCTTGCCAACTGAACCCTTTTATAGAGGAAAAAATTGCCCCGGAAAACACAAGGAGGCTGTGGATATGTCCACAGCCTCCTTTGCTATATTAAGTAAAAAGGTAATGTCAAGAGGAGAAACATGCAGAGACAGGAAAATAAGGGACGGTTCTTCTGTTCTGCTCTTTTGGCAGAGACAAAAGAACCGCCCCCTTACTTATCTTCTAAAATCGTTAATTTACTTGCCCATAACTGTTTTGCCGGCTGTACGGCCGGACGTCATAGCTTCCAGCAAACCGGCAACTGTGCGGCCGCCGGTAACCTCGCCAGCGGCGTACAACCCAGGAATTGCATTTCCATCCGTACCAATAACTTCCGCACTTGTATTGACCTTTAAGCCGCCCTTGGTAATGTGAGCGGAAGGCGTTCTGGGACCGGCATAGAAAGGCGCTTCAAAGATACCGGGGTTCCCGTTAGGGTTAATAAAGTCGCCTGCAAAAGAAGCGCGATTGAACTCCGGGTCAACGCCTGTCTTAACAGCTTCGTTGAATTTTTCGATCGTCTCAACGAAACTTGCGGGATCAACACCGATCAATTCGGCCAGTTCCTCTAAAGTATCCGCTCTCTCAACGATATCTGCGTCTAACAGATCCTGAATGTTTTGTCCGCCGTAAGTGATACCGTCTTCGCCGATACCGGCGTTGTTTTTATCACATACCATATAGAAAATTCCGTCTGTTTGAGCTAAAGCGGCATTTTCTCCTGCGGCTTCGTTAGCAGCAACTTCTACTTTCTTAAGTGCTTCCGCATC
>CANOHR010000117.1 GCA_947565875.1 uncultured Pseudoflavonifractor sp. | reverse complement strand
CGGGTTTAGAACCCGCCCCTACACATTGCCAACCTTCGTAGGGGCCGGTTCTAAACTGGCCCGCCTGTACTCTCCTATAAATTTTCATTTACCTAAACCCGACGGCCGGCGCCATATGCGCCGGCCGTCGGGTTTAAGGCAGTATGGCCTGAATGCTCTCATTCAGCTTTTCCAGGTCCGGCCTTTCCGTCATGGTATCCTCCACAGCGTAGGCCGCTTTCAGGGACAGAATACGGTATGCGCTCTCCTCCAGCCGTTCCCTGGTGAGGGTCCCGTCCTCCACCGCAAAAAGGAGGGCATGGTAAGCCGCCTTGGCGTTGTCCAACCCGTGGCAGACAAGGGCCATGTCGCACCCCGCCTCCACCGCCTTTACCGCAGCCTCCCCCATACCGTAGGTACCGGCAACGGCTTCCATGGTAAGGTCGTCGGTAAAAACTACCCCCTCAAAGCCCAGCTTTTCCCGCAAAAGTCCATTCACCACCGCCGGGGAGAGAGAGGCGGGAAGCAGGGGATCCAGTCTGGTCATAAGGATATGCCCCACCATAACGGCAGGAACAGGCTCATGGCCCTCTTCCCTCTCCAACGCCCGCCGGAAGGGGATCAACTCCAAAGCTTCCAGTTCCTCCTCCGTCTTGTCTACCACCGGAAGGCCCACATGGGAGTCAACATCCGTATTCCCGTGGCCGGGAAAGTGCTTGACCACCGGAATGATCCCAGCCTCCATCATAGCCTGGGCGCACCGTGTCCCCGCTTCAGCTGCCTCTTCCGCACCCGTCCCAAAGGCCCGTCTGCCGATGACGGTATTGTTGGGGTTGGACCATACGTCCAGCACCGGAGCGAGATCTACGGAAAAACCAAACCTTGCGCATTGAGCGGCTAGGACCTCTCCCCGCTTCCCCGGATCTCCTCCCGTCTGGGTGTAGTCATAGGCGTTGGGTAGGTTTGTTATCTCCGGGGGCATTCGGGAGACCATCCCCCCCTCCTCGTCCACGCAAAGGAAAAGGGGAACATTTTCCGCCTTCCGGTTCAGTTCCTTCAGAGCGCCGGTCAACCTTGTCAGCTGCTCGGCATCCTCCACGTTCCGTCCAAAGAGGATGATCCCTCCCACATGGAGGTCCTCTATTACCTGTCTGGCGTCCTCCCCTGCGCCCGTCCCCTGGATCCCCGCCACCAGCAGCTGCCCTGCCAGTTCCTCCGTGGTCATGGCCACCACCTTTTCCCTGATGGGGTCAACGGTGAACGTAGGCTCCGGAGTCGGAGCGGGGACCTCCTCAGCCTCTCTGACAGGAAATATGGTAGAAGATGGATCGTCGGGAAGACCGGTCTCCACTTCCCTACAGCCTCCCAAAATAAATACAAAAAGTAATATAATATATATAATATTCCTTTTCGTCATCTTCTTTTCCCCCGTTTGCCCCGTTTGGGCACATGCATGGCGGGATGGGAGCCCCGCTTTTTTCCACCGGAGGGCTTCCCCCTTCCCCGGTCTCCCCCTTGCCGGGGTAGAACGGATCTCTCCGATACGCCCTGCCCTCTGGCCGGGACCTCCTCCTGTCCCGGAAGCCGGAAATCGATCCGACCGGTGGATGGATCAGCGGCTACACAAACCACCGTCAGGGCCATGCCAAAGGTGTAGACTTCTCCCGTCCGCTCTCCGGTAAGGCACATGCGCATTTCGTCATACCCATAGTGGTCCCGGGGCAGGGTCTCCACCGGAATCAACCCCTCCACTCCATTGGGAAGGGCGGCAAAGATCCCAAACCGGGTAACTCCCGAGACGGCGGCGGGAAATTCCTCCCCGATGTGTTCGTGCATATAGTCGGCAAAATAGAGCTTGTCGATGTCCCGCTCGGCACTCTGGGCCGCCAGTTCCCGCTGGGAGGACTGGACCGCCGCCCTTTCGCAGGCCCTGACCAACCCCTTGAGGGCCTTCCCCCCTGCGGAATGCGATGATCCGGCGCCTTTCCCCTTCCCGTCCAGAAGCGCGTGAAGACTCCGGTGTACCATCAGATCGGGATACCGGCGGATGGGGGAGGTAAAGTGGCAATAATAGTCTGCCGCAATGCCGAAATGCCCCAGATTCTCAGCGGCGTACCTGGCCTTCATCATGCTGCGCAGCACCATCATGGATACCGCCGCCCCCTCCGGTTTTCCCCTGGCGGCGTCCAGCACCCTTTGCAGGGAGCCGTGATCGGCCTGAAGGATGGAGTAACCCAGGGGAGAAAGCATGGCTTTCAGGGTATCCGTTTTGTCCTGGGAGGGTTTTTCGTGGATGCGGTAGACGGCGGGGCAATGCAGGTCAAAAAGATGCTTCGCCACCGTCTCGTTGGCCGCAAGCATAAATTCCTCGATGAGCTTTTCGCTCCTGCCCTGCCGCCGGGCCAGGATCTCCACCGGGCGGCCCATACTGTCACAAAGGATATAACTCTCCTGACTCTCCAGTTCCAGGCTGCCCCGTGCCCTTCTTCGCCTTTCCAGCTTTTCTGCCAGCGCCGCCATATCCTGAAGCATGGGGAGGATGTGGGCGTATTTTTGGCGGAGGTAATCCCGCTGTTTTGCGGAGAACGGCCCCATGGGGTCATGAGCCTCTGCGGCAGGATCCTCCAGCAGGATATTGCAATCCTCATAGGTCATCCTCTCAGTGGAACGGATGACGCTTTTCGCCACCGAATGGTCCAAAATGGCTCCCGTCCTATCCATCACCATAAAGCAGCTAAGGGTCAGCCGTTCCACCCCCTGGTTCAGGGAACAGATCCCGTTGGAGAGGGCCACGGGCAGCATGGGGACCACCTGGTCGGCAAAGTATACCGACGTCCCCCGCCGGAAAGCCTCCTCATCCAGGGCCGTCCCCGGCTTCACATAGGCGCTGACGTCGGCGATGTGGACTCCCAGCACCCAGTTCTCTCCCTCCCTCTCCAGAGAAACAGCGTCGTCCAGATCCTTGGAGGCGGCTCCATCAATGGTAATAATGGTTTTTTCCCGCAGGTCCAGCCGGTTTTCCAACTCTCCCTCCGGAACGGATTGGGGCATAGCTTCTGCCTCCAAGCGCACCTCCTCAGGAAACTCCCGCTCCACCCCCTGCTGGTAAAGGATGGCCTCCACCGCCGCAGCACGGGAGCCGGAGGGACCAAACGTAGCACGCAGCTTTCCCACGGGGGGAAGAGAGGGCGACCCATAACCACTCACCGATACGGCGGCCTTCTCTCCATCCCGGACCCTGGAGCGGCCTATGACCTTAATGGCCTCAGGCAGCCGCTCGTTGTCCGGCTTCAGCCAAACCTCCCGGTTTCTTTTGTGGATGGTCCCAACCACGGTGGGATTTCCCCGCTCCAGGATCCCGGTCACCCGTGCCAGACGCCGCCCCGGTTCCCTGGGATCCTCAGGCTCTACCAGGGCTTCTATCCTATCCCCATCCCAGGCTCCGCCCTCCTGATGAGGCGGCACAAAGCAGTCCTCGCTCCGGCTCTGAGCCCCCTCGGGAATAAAAAAGCCAAACCCCCGGCCCGAACCCTGATAACGGCCGGTCAAAATCAGTTCTTCCTTTTTCAAAATAAGATCCCTCGTTTTCTTTATGAATAGCTTCCCTATACCTCAGCCGCGAAGCGGCGCTGCGGCTATTATACCCACAAATGAACAACGCCCTCCCGCTTTACGGGAGGGCGTTGCAGAGGTTCTTACACCAGAGAGACCACCAGCGTCAGCACCACAAAAGCGATGGCCACCCACTTGGTCCAGCGGGCCAGCTTGGCGTCCCAGCTTTTGGCCTTATTCTTGGACAGGAAGGTATCGGCGCCGCCGGAAATGGCTCCGTTAAGGCCGGAGGTCTTGCCCTCCTGAAGCAGTACCACCACGATCAAAAAGATGGCCAGCAAAACCTGGATCACAGTCAGGATCGTCTTCAGCATAATTTCTCGTTCCTTTCAAGCCCGGGCCCGAAAAGCCCTTTTAATTTACAGGACCTTTATAGTATCACACATTGATGGGAAATGCAAGAGATTTTTCCGTGAAAGGGCCTGTTTTCCCCTTATGCCTCGTCAGGCATCATGTTGGTGTAGTCGATGATGAGTTCATCCAGGCGGGCAAAATCGTCGTTGTTGATGGTATAGAGCCCCTCGCTGTTCTGCTCCACCAGAATAGAGATGGACTTCTCCGTCATGTTGCCGATCTCCTTCATGGCGTTCCGGTAAAGCTCCATGATAAGCTGCGTCCACTCCTCTTCCATTTGTAATATACATCATACTATATTTTTTAAATAAAATCCATCA
>CANOHR010000116.1 GCA_947565875.1 uncultured Pseudoflavonifractor sp. | reverse complement strand
ACCGCGGAGAACATCCACCTGGATATCACGCCGGAGGACCTGGAGGACCTGAAGCATACGGTAGACTTTGTATCCTTCAGCTACTACTCCAGCAACTGTGCCAGCGCCGATCCCACCAGGGGGGAGCCCTCAGGGAGCAACATGACCCCCGGCCTAAAGCGGAACCCCTACTCCAAGGTCACCGAGTGGGGCTGGCAGATTGATCCCCAGGGTCTTCGCTATACCCTGAACCGCCTGTATGCCCGCTACCAGAAGCCCCTGTTCATTGCGGAGAACGGTCTGGGAGCCAACGACACGCTGATCCCCGACGGCAAGGGGGGCATGACGGTGGAGGACGATTACCGTATCAAGTATATGAACGACCATCTGGTCCAGGTGGGCAAGGCCATCATGGATGGGGTGGAGGTCATGGGCTACACCGCCTGGGGCTGTATCGACCTCATCTCCTGCTCCACGGCGGAGATCAAGAAGCGCTACGGTATGATCTATGTGGACCTGAACAGCGACGGCACCGGCACTCTGGCCCGGTATAAGAAAAAGAGCTTTGACTGGTACAAAAAAGTCATTGAGACCAACGGGGAGTGCCTGGAAGAGTGACGCCGAAAGGAGTGGCTTATGAGTATCTTTCCCAAGGATTTTCTCTGGGGCGGCGCCACCGCCGCCAACCAGTGTGAGGGAGCCTACCGGGAGGGGGGACGGGGACTGTCCAGCGTGGACGTGATCCCCTTCGGCCCTGACCGAATGAAGGTGGCCCGGGGACAGATGAAAATGCTGGAGTGCGACAGCGGCTACACCTACCCCGCCCACGAGGCCATCGACATGTACCATCACTACAAGGAGGACATTGCCCTCTTTGCCGAGATGGGCTTCAAGGCCTACCGCTTTTCCCTGGCCTGGACCCGGATCCTGCCCCAGGGGGACGACGAGACCCCCAGCGAGGAGGGGCTCCGGTTCTATGATGGGCTCATTGACGAGTGTCTGAAGTACGGTATCGAGCCCCTTGTCACCATCTGTCACTTTGATACCCCCATTGCCCTCATCAAAAAGTATGGGGGCTGGAAGGACCGGCGGATGATCGACGCCTATCTGAAATTCTGCTCTGCCATCTTTACCCGCTATAAGGGGAAGGTGAAATACTGGCTTACCTTCAACGAGATAAATATGCTCCTCCACCTGCCCTTTATGGGGGCGGGGATCCTCTTCGAGGAGGGGGAGGACCCGGAGGAGGTCAAGTACCGCGCCGCCCACTACGAGATCGTAGCCAGCGCCAAAGCGGTAAAGCTGGCTCATGAACGGATGCCCGGCTGCATGGTGGGCTGTATGCTGGCGGCGGGGAACTACTACCCCTTCACCTGCGCCCCTGAGGACGTGTGGGCCTCTCTGGAGGCCGACCGGGACAACTACTTCTTCATCGACGCCCAGGTCCGAGGGGAATACCCCGTATGGGCCTGGAAGCGGATGGAGAAGGCGGGGATCCGGCTGGATTGCACAGAGGAGGACCTTAAGGTGATGAAGGAGGGGACGGTGGACTTTATCAGCTTCAGCTACTACTCCAGCCGAAGCACCTCCGCCGACCCGGAGACGGTGGAGAAGTACAAAAAGCCCGGCAACGCCGCCATCAAGTCCCTGATGAATCCCTACCTGAAGGCCAGCGAGTGGGGCTGGCAGATTGACCCCGTGGGCTTGCGCGTTACCATCAACAGCCTCTATGACCGCTATCAGAAGCCCCTCTTTATCGTGGAAAACGGCCTGGGAGCGGTGGACCAGGTGGAGGAGGACGGCTCCATCCACGACGGCTACCGGATCGACTATCTCAGGGCCCACATCCAGGTCATGGGCCAGGCCATCGAAGAGGATGGGATCCCCCTTTTGGGCTATACCATGTGGGGCCCCATCGACATCGTTTCCGCCTCCAGCGGTGAGATGAAAAAGCGTTACGGCTTTATCTATGTGGATAAGGACAACGACGGCAAGGGTACCCTGGAGCGGCGGAGAAAGGACAGCTTCTACTGGTATCAGAAGGTCATCAAAACCAACGGAGTTGACCTGGATTAAAAAGAATACTCCTCACACACATAGACGAAGGGCCCCGGGAGTTTCCGGGGCCCTTCGTCATTCCTGTGCAAGGGGACGCTCAAAGGGGGATGACCACCTGGGTGCGGAAGCGATCTCCCCTTTGGGAGCATAGGAGCATTCCTCCGTGTAGCTCCAGAGTCCGGCGGACATTTTTCAATCCCTGGACGCCTGCCGGCTTGGTGGTAAGAGGTAGGTCACCTTCAAACCGGAGGGAGCCGGACAGGGTGTTTTCCACCTCCACCAGCAGGGAGTGGCCCTTTTCACGGGCGGTAATGGATAGCTTGGGGGAGCGCGCCTTGCCTGCGGCTTCCCAGGCATTTTCCAAAATGTTGCCCAGGACCGTTGCCAACTCCGGGCCGGTAAGCGAAAGCTCTTCGGGGATGACGGCCTGGATGGCACACAGGATGTCTTTATCACGGCAACGTCTGGCGGTCAGGCGCAAAAGGGCGTCAGCTACAGTATTTTCGCAGTAGTGGTCCAGCTTATCCCGATCCAGCTCGGTCAGGTATTGGGAAAGGTATGCCTTCATTCCCTCCAGATCCTCTCGCTCCAGGTAGTCGGTGAGCAGAGCGATGTGATGGCGGGCGTCGTGACGGTGTGCCTTAGCCAGAGCTACGAACTCCCGCTCGGCGGTAAGCTGACTTTCCAGAAGCTTTCGTTGGCTCTCCGCCTCCCGGAGCGCCTCCCGGTCTGCCAGAAGACTTAAAGCGTGAGCGGCTACCCCATAGGCAGATGTGATCAGGGTGCAGAGAATGCCGGCCACAGTCAGACGGAGAGTTACATCCACCTGCAAAATGGAGAAGGACAAGGCGGTGGTATAGACCGTCAGGCAGGAAGCGCAGGAAAAAACGGTGGAGCTGAACCACCCCATCCCCAGCTCGGAGGTGGAGCGAAATCTATCAACCATAGGGCTGAAGCGCAGGAGTATGCCGTAGAGCAGCATGGAGGCGGTGCGGATGGTGGTGGTGGCGTAATGGCTTCCGGCAAAAAAGGCCTGGGAGATACAGCTGGAAAAGACCAGAAGGAACATAAAGTAGGTCCCATAGACGGTAAAGGCGAACAGGCTGCGCATCCGGCTTCCCGCTGAGAGAAAGACGTACGCTACGCTGTACAGGACCAGGGTGAAGGCGGCCTCCAGTACAAAGAGGACGCTTACATTCTGTATCAGCAGGATGAGGGGGACTACCAGGGCCGAACCAAGGACGAACATTCCAAGCCATGCCCAGCGGCAGGCCCGCTGTCCAAAGCGGCAGTTTGTGATCATGGGGAGCAAAAGCGCATGGCACAAAAGGCCGAAAGAGAACCGGACGAACAGAGCCAGAAAACCGTTCATACCTCCCCCTCCGACTGAAAGACCCACTGAAAGTAGGCGTCCCGTATCTTACGGAATTCTCCCCGCCGTATAGGGATCTTTGCCTCGCTGCAGAGTTGGATATCCTGGGCGGTGATGGTGCGAATGGCGCTTTGGTTGACGATATAGCCCCGGCAGGGAGAGATAAACTGTCCTGGAGCAAGAGTTCCCAGACGTTCCTGAAGGGAACTCAGGCTTTGCTGGCGCTCGTCAAAGCTTCCGTTTGCAGTGTGGACCACCCGGCAGTGGCCTATGCTTTCGATGTGGGTGATCTCCTTCAAGGCCACAGAGTGGGTCACCCCATTTCCCAGGTGGAGCAGGAGGCTCTTATCCTTCCGTTTTCCGTTTCAGGTGGGGAGCCGCCGCCCGGTCTAAGGCGGGGCTGAGCTGCTCCTGGGTAAAGGGCTTGACCAGATAATGGGCTGCCCCCAGGGCAAAGGCTTCCACGGCATGATCCGTGGAGGTGGTCAAAAAAAGGAAGGTCAGGTCCTTCATTTGCGCGGACAGAGCCTGTGCCACCTGAGTGCCCGATATGCCCGGCATATACACATCCAACAGGGCGATCTCCCACGCTGCCCCGCTTTCCATGGCGTCCAGCAGAGCGGAAGGATTGGAAAAAACATCGATCCTGCCGTTCAGTTCCGGATGGGCGGAAAGGTAGAGTTCTACCCCGCGGCATGCCGCCGCCCGGTCTGTTTCCAGGTCGTCGCAGATAGCGATACGAAGCATAGCGGCAGGCCTCCTTTTCCGCATAACATATCACGTTGTTTTGAAAAAGCGGAGAAAGGATGTCCGCTGTGGCCTCATTCCGGTCTTAGATCCCCTGCCGTTCTGCGCTCTA
>CANOHR010000115.1 GCA_947565875.1 uncultured Pseudoflavonifractor sp. | reverse complement strand
TTCATCAGCCTCCACTCGCCGTCGGACAAATTTCTATTTACCCCTTTCTGATAGATATCTTTTATTATATTGTCACTTTTATAAGGTTGACATTTGCATACCTATCCGCTATACTGAATATAAAAGGTAGACAATTGTTTACCCAAAGGAGGTATGACCTATGAAGGTAAATTTGTCCGACGGCGAGTGGAGGCTGATGAACAGGCTCTGGGAGGGGGAAGCCCTTACCATTACCCAGCTTACCGCCGCCCTCCAACCTGAGACGGGCTGGGGAAAGCACACCGTTATCACCATGCTCTCCCGGCTGGAGGGCAAGGGGGCGGTGGTCCACGACGGGGGCTCCCCCGCCAAGCGGTACTCCGCCGCCCTGAAAAAGGAGGACGCCGCCCAGGCTGAGACCCGCAGCTTTCTGGACAAGGTCTACGGAGGACGGCTGGGGCTGATGATGTCCGCCATGGTGGACTCCCAAGCTTTGACCCAGCAGGACATTGACGAGCTTACCGCCATTTTGGAAAGCGCGAAGGAGGACAAGTGACATGATGAAGGAAATTTTAATTACCTCCTCCGCCCTGATCCTGGCCCTGCTGGTGATTCGCCAGGTCTTTCGAAACACCCTGTCCCGGCGGTTCCAGTACGCCCTGTGGGGCCTGGTGCTGGTACGGCTGCTGGTCCCCGTGAGCTTTCTTCCGGTCGCGGACTTCTCCGTCCTCTCCGCCACCGCCCCGGTCCAGCAGTCGGTGGAACGGCAGCTCAACGCTCAGCTCCACTACTCCCGCCCGGTGGAACGGATCAGCCAGGAGGAGCTTTCGGAGCATAATATCGCGGTCTCACAGGTCCCCACGGCGGAGGAGGGCTCCGCCATGATCCTGATGGAGCCCCCCGCCCCCGGCAGCGATGTCTCCCTTCAGCAGAGAGGGTACCTGGTGCGGGACGCCGAGACCAACGCCGTCACCCTCTACCAGCACATGGCGGTGGGGCCCTGGGAAATTTTGTCCAGTGTCTGGAAGGCGGGCATGGTCCTCATGGGGGCGTTTTTCCTGGTGAGCAATCTGGCCTTTTACCGGAAACTGAGAAAAAGCAGGCAAGAGTGGGTGAGCACAGCTCGCCCCTACGGAGGAGACCGCAAGGTCTACCTTGTGGCGGACGGCGTCCTCCCCTCCCCCTGTCTGTTTGGGCGGTCCATCTACATTACCCCCGCCGTAGCAGAGGATGAACAAAAGCTGCGGCATGTGCTCTGCCACGAGGAAACCCACGCCAAGCACTGGGACCCCCTGTGGTCCCTCCTCCGGTGCCTGTGCCTCACCGTCTACTGGTTCGATCCCCTGGTGTGGATCGCCGCCCGGTGTTCTAAGACCGACTGTGAGCTGGCCTGCGACGAGAGCGTGTTGGAGCGATTAGGAGAGGCGGAGCGTATCCCCTACGGCCAGACCCTGCTCTCCCTCATTCCGGTGAAAAGGGCCTCCAATCCCATGATCGCCGCCACCACCATGACCGCCGGAAAAAAGCAGCTGAAGGACCGGGTGAGCCGGATCGCCAAAAAGCCCCGGCAGCTTCTGGCGGCGGCGCTGGCGGTGACGATGCTAGCCGTAGTGGTCTCCGCCTGCACCTTCTCTGGAGGGGGGCCGGAGAGTCCTTTTATCCCCGCCCCTTCTCAGACTCCGGAGGATGGCTCCCTCCGCCCTCTTACCGGAGAGGAGCTACGGTGGTTCAATGAGGAGTTTTTCAACGGGGAAAAGGATGAGTACGGAAGCTCCGGCTATAACCTCCGCAACCAGTTCATCAACGCCGGGTTTAACCTCTACGAGAAGCCGGAGGACATTGATCTTTACCAGCTGTTTTACTGTGACGGCACTATCCTTACCAAGGAGGAATACCAAAGGGCCTTCGGCGGGGAAGAGATGCAGTGTCCCGCTTATAAGATGACGGCCGAGGAGATGGATGGGGTCCTGAAGGAATATACCGGCCTGAGGCTTGGACAGGTCGATCAGGTGGGGCTGGAAAACTTCACCTATCTGGACGGCGCCTATTACTGGATGCATGGGGATACCAACTATCCCGGAGACATTGAGATCCTCTCCGGCACCCGGGAGGGGGCCACTGTCAAGCTTTATCACCATGGCTGGAGCAGCGGATCGGAGTGGTATTGCACCACCCTGGAGGAGCAGGAAGGTGGACAGGGTGAGAACGCCCTGTCCCACAGTCCCCAATATTTCTTTGTCTCCAATGTGGCGTGTGAAAAACCCGCCATTCCCACTCCCCTGCCCGCCTGGGAACCGGAGGCGGTGGTCTCCCTGGCAGATCTGGCCCCCTACACCGCCCCTGCCGTCATGGTGGAACCCCATGTGGGGGACTTTGACGGCAGCTATGAAAACCGTCTGGAAAACTGGAATATCGACGGCCACAGCGTGGTGGTCTACCGGGCGACGGACGGACATATCTATGCCGCCATCCGGCAGGACGACGATACCATGAACGTGTTTCTCACCCTCCCCTCCGATGACTGCTCCCTGTTTTTCTATAACGACCTGCTGAGTCACAATGGATTTTACATCAAATATACGGGAAACTTTCCGATCAATGGCGGCAAAGACTCCGGTTATGGCACCATTTATGAGTATTTCTATATTGACGAGGGCGGCGTTCCCGTGCGGCTGCTGCGGAACCCCTCCTCGGGCAGCGCCCAGATCGACCTGAATGGGGATGGCCAGGACGAGCTTCTGGGCAGCGGCGGCTTCTTCTTCCAAAAGGAGGGGCAGATCTATCAAGTAGACCTTCTGTCCCTGACCGACCAATTTCCCGGATCCATTGACACCCTCTCCCTGGACCGTTACGGCAAATATTTTACCGCCCGGGGCTATACGGAGGACTACAAGGACTGGGCCCGCCTTCTCTACTTTGACGGAGAGAATCTGCTGATCTATAAAAATGAGGTCACCGCCACCGACCATGTGGTGGACGGTGCCTCCGCTGGGGTCCCCCCGATCGTGGTGGAAAAGGCCAAGGAAGCGGCGCTGTCCGCTCTGGTGGAGGTGGACGGACTCTACCGGGACGCCCACTATCAGGAGGAGGGCTATCCTCAGGAGGCCTATGACGATTGGCGGGTCTCCGGGTTCTTTGGCCCCTATGTGAATACCCTGGGGGGCGTCACCATCCAAGGCTGGTCCTTCGACGTCCAGTGCCACACCACCGAGCCGGAGAAGGTAGTGCTGGCGGGGGCTCGGTCCCTGTCCGAGGATGACTGGACCTCCCCCGGGCCTTGGGGCACTCCTAACATCATCTTCCTCCGTCAGGAGGAGGACGGCTCCCTCTCCTACCTGTGGACCGGCTTTGACGATGGCACCCTGGAGTCCTACGCCGGTACGGAGGACCTTCTCCGGGAGATGGAGGAGCGGGGCGTGGAACTGGCGAAGGGATATACCTATCCGGGCCTTCTCTTCCAAATGCGGCTGGAGTGGATCACCGATACCTACTACGACTATCAGAAGTCGGAAAGCAGCGAGATGCGCATCCAGTATGACGACGGCCAGGGGAACGGGGGAAGCTATACCGTGGATCCCGTTTCCGGAAACGGACTCTACTACCTGAACCAGATGAAGGACAATGCTGTGGTGTGGAGCCGGGCGGAGGGGGATATCACCGCCCCGGAAGGCCCCTCCGTCACCTTCTCCGACCCCTACTGGTATAGCGTCCTCCAATTCTGGAGGGACAGCGGACTGGTGATGTATAAGGAGCAGCACCGGGAACCGGAATGGTATGAGGTCCGGTATGACGGGGATCCCACTCAGGATGTGTACGCTTACCGCGCCTATCCTTATTATTGGGCCCGGTGCTGGTTTGACGACGGAGAGATGGAGCGTTATCAAAACATAGCGCTTGGGGATCATGGTGACGGAGACTATCGGGAGGTTGCCGCAGCCTATCTGGCCCTGTATGAGGAGGCCGCCAAGCAGAGCGCCACTCCCGGGAGCCGGTACGCCTGTACCTATGTAAAGGTGGAAAACGTGGAGATGTTGGAAAACCAGCCCGAAGGCTGGTTTCCGGCGGACATTGTGGACTACCCCCACTTTGCCTTTTCCTATGATGTGATTTTCGTCCCCGAAAACCAGGACGCCCTCAATACCCTGATGGCGGGCAATACCGGGGAATATGAAGGCAGCGACCCTGACGTACCGGAGGGGGCCTTCCAGTATTCCCGCCGGGGAGCCATGTACTTGAAGGACGGATATTGGCATTGCTCCGGGGTAGGGACGGGGTAAATGAAAATTTAGTGTTGTAC
>CANOHR010000114.1 GCA_947565875.1 uncultured Pseudoflavonifractor sp. | reverse complement strand
CAAAGGCCCTGTTCAGGTAATGGAGGTTCCGTTCAAACTTCAGCTGGTCCCGCAGTTCCAGCAACTCCTCCAGCTGCCTTATGCGTTTGTCTCTCAGCCCGGCGCACAGGGCGTTCCGGCAGCACTCATACCGTTTCAGCAGGTCCTGATAGGTCTTTTCCTGCCCCGCCGGACTTTTGTCGATATCTTCCTCCACCATAAACATGGAGACCTGAAAGATTTCATCGTCTGTCAGCATAAGGATCGCCTCCCACGGACAGCATAGCAAAGTCATACAATGTTTGTCAAGCATTTTGCTAAACAATGTTTTACAATGAATACCAAAAGATAAGGAGGTGATCCCGTAGTGAAAACAGATACACAGATCTCTTTCCGCACCACCAGCGAGTTCAAAGCCCGGCTGGAGGCCCAGGCCCGGCGGGAGCACCGCCCCCTGTCCAACCTCATCACCAAGGTCCTGGAGGAATACCTGGATCAGGCGGAGCCCAAAGAATAGAGCAGCCGAAGAGGCCTCCTCCAAGGGGTCCTCTTTTTATGCTTGACAAGCCCCACCGGTTTTGGTATTCTTTTTTCAGTTCCAATTCATACCATAATACTAGTATATACAAAGGAAGGGATCCAACGCCATGAACACGAAAAAGCGCCTCTTCCGCTGCCAGGGCTTCCTGGCCGGACTTCTCACCGCCGTGCTGGGTCTTGGGCTGGGCAGCGCCGCCCTGGCTGCCTTCCGCTCCATCCAGATCGACGACGGTATTTCCGTCACCATCAACGGCGCCCATTTTGTCCCCAGGGACGCCAAGGGCCGGGAGGTCCCCCTCTTCTCCTATAACGGCACCACCTACGCCCCCGTCCGGGCCCTGTGCGAGGCCGCGGGGATGGTGGTGAGCTACGATAGCGCCACCCGCACCGCCCAGGTCACCACCGGGGATATGGCGCTGGCCGCCGACCCCAACGCGGAAAGCTATATCTCCGCCGAAAAGGCCCGCCAGGCCGCCCTTGACCACGCCGGGGTGGCCGCCGCCGACGCCGTGTTCCTTCAGACCAAGCTGGACCGGGACGGAGCCCGGGTGTGCTATGACGTGGAATTCTACAGCGGAAACACGGAGTACGACTATGATATCGACGCCTCCACCGGCTCCGTTGTAAGCTTTGACCACGAGCTGGACAATTACACCATCCATACTGCGGATAGTCAGACCACCGTCCAGGAGGAGCTTATCACCGCCGCCAGGGCCCAGGAGATCGCCCGGGGCCGGGCGCCTGCGGGGGCCCAGGTGGTAAAGTGCGAGCTGGACCGGGATGACGGACGGTATGTCTATGAGATCGAACTTCGGAATGGGCCTGCGGAGTATGAGTGCGACGTCAACGCCGTCACCGGCGTCATTCTGAAATGGGAAGCGGACTACGACTGAGTCCCCAATGACAGGCAAAAAGCCCCCGCTTAAGCGGGGGCTTTTCTCTTTCTATTTACAGCGTATGGGCCTTTTCCTTCAGGAACCGCTTCAGCCATGCTCCCGTCTCCGGGTGGTCCATGGCGAAGTCGATGGTGGCCTCCAGGAAGCCCTTCAGGTTGCCCGTATCGTAGCGCTTTCCCTCAAAATCCACCGCCACCATCTTTTCCCTTTTACACAGCCCGCTCAGGCCGTCGGTAAGCTGGATCTCGCCGCCGTAGCCCGGCTTCAGGATCTCCAGCACGTCGAAAATGCCGGGTGTGAGCACATACCGGCCCAGGATGGCATAGTTGGAAAACACCTGCTCCGGCCGTGGCTTCTCCACCAGGTCGGAAACGTCGAAGACACGGTCCTCCAGAGCCTTCACCTTCACCGAGCAATATTTGCTGATGACGTCCAGCGCCACCTGCTGCACTCCTACCGCCGAGGCCTCGTACCGCTCCGCCGCCTCGATCAGCTGTCCGATCACCGGCTTTTGGGAGCGCATGATGTCGTCGCCCAGCAGCACCGCGAAGGGCTCGTCTCCCACAAAGCGCTTGGCCCGCCAGATGGCGTGGCCCAAGCCCTTGGTCTCCTTCTGCCGAACATAGAAGATGTTGGCCAGGTCGGCGGCCCGGCGGACCTCGTGAAGCTCCCTGTCCTTTCCCGACTGCAAAAGCCGGGTCTCCAGTTCGGGGTAATAGTCGAAGTAGTCGTCCATGGCGGACTTGGCCCGGTTGGTCACCACCAGGATATCCTCGATCCCGGCAGCGGCGGCTTCCTCAATGATATACTGGATGGCGGGCTTGTCCACCAGGGGCAGCATCTCCTTGGGCACCGTCTTGGTGGCGGGCAGCATCCGGGTCCCCAGCCCGGCGGCGGGTATGACTGCTTTGCGGACTTTCATTGATAAGACCTCCATCCAAAATATATTTTTATTGGAGTCAATAGGGGCGGACCGATGAGGACATGGGCCCTTACCCACGGACCATGCAGCATCGTAGGGGCCGACGTACTCATCGGCCCGGCCTTTTGTCAGGTCAGGGACTTGTCCGCAAGCATGGGCTTGAAGTAGGAGATCCTGGGCAGCAGTTCCAGCAGGAGGAGCCCCAAGATATAGCATACCCCCAACTCGCCCAGCCCCACACTGAGGCCATTGACCAGCCAGGCCATGGGAAGGGCGGCGGTAAAGCCTCCCGCCTCCGCCCAACCGATGGTGAAGCCCACCAGCACTGTGTTGCAGATGACAGGGGGCAGCGGAGCCAGCCACTTGTTCCTCACCCTGCTTGTCCAGAAAGCCGCCAGCAGTGTGGCGGCCGAACCTACCACGATATCCAGAGGACCATAGGGAGAGAGCAGGTTGACGATGAGGCAGCCCACGAACAGGCCCGGCACGGTGACGGGAAAGAGAAACGGTAGAACGGTGAGGGCCTCGGCAAAGCGGAACTGGACCGGCCCGAAGGTCAGGCCGAAGATGTTGCCGAAGTAGCCCATCACTGCGTAGAGGGCGGCCACCATGGCCGCCAGGGTCAGATCTTTTGTACTCCATTTTTGCATGACGATGATACCTCCGTTTTTTGATTCAGAGCCTATGGCTCCACAGTACGCGCGCCCCGTACAGGGCCGGAGGTCCCTTTCCCCAGGGGTAAGGCGCATTGCCCCTGGACGGCATTCTCTCCGACCGTTAGACTGGGCGGGGGACCCAGTCAAGGTCATTATACCACAGCTTTCCCCAAAAGAAAACAGGATTTTCCGGGCATTTGGGTGCTTCATAAATGGAAATTTACCGTGGCAGTCGGAAGAGGGAGACCGTAGGGCGCGACGCCCCGGCGCGCCTAAACGTAGTACCATGCAGGAGCGGCAGGCCGAGGCGTCCCGCCCTACGATCCTAACGAACGTGGGTTGTAGGGGCGGGTCCCCAGACCCGCCCGCGAAGGGATGGAATCACCTATAAATTTTAATTTGCCCCTCCAAAAAACCACAAGTCCCCCGGAAAATTTTTCCGGGGGACTTGACTTTTTCCGATCCTTGCTCTATTCTATCATTTAGAATCTCATCTAAATGATTTTTACCTTTCCGGCAGATAGCTTAAGGGATCCACGCTCTCCCCATCCTTGGTCATGCTCAGGTGGAGATGGGCGGGCTGGGTACTCTCAGCGATGGCGCTCTGTCCGATGGAGCCGATCACGTCCCCGGTGCGTACCGGGTCGCCGATCTCCACCGTGGGCACCGCCGCCAGGTTGGAGCAGGTGGACATCACTCCGTCGGCATGGAGGATCACCACCGTGGTCCCCATCAGATCATCGGTATAGAGATCCGAAACGGTCCCCCCTGCCGGGGCGATGACCTGGGTCCCCGCCGGGGAGGCGATATCCACGCCGTCGTGGGTCCGCCAATCCCCCATGGTCTCGTCATAACTCAAGGTCTCCACCGCCCAGGAGCGAAGCACCTCCCCCTTGACGGGCCAGGTAAACACTGAAGCCGTAGCCGTGGCGGGCTCCTCTGCCGGAGCCGTTATAACGGGCGGCTGGGCCGTAGACTCCGGAATAGGCTCCGGGGTGGGCACGGGGCAAGGGGTGGCGGTGGTGGGCGGCACGATGGCCGCAGTAGGGGCCGGAGTGACCAGGGGGGCGGGGGTCACCACCACCGTCGCCTGACCCGACACCGGCCTGCCCGGCTCCTCGCCAAAGCCGGAGAAGAGATAATAGCCCGAAACTCCCAGCGCTGTCACGCACAGGAGAAGGACTATGTAGAAGCCCTTCCCCGCCATGAAATCGCTGACACGATCCTGCATGGTCCTTTTCATTTGCTTTGCACCTCCGAGGGTAAGTGTTGCCATACCCTCTGGGCTTTATACCCACCTGAGGCAAAATTTTTCC
>CANOHR010000113.1 GCA_947565875.1 uncultured Pseudoflavonifractor sp. | reverse complement strand
TCTTCCGATCTATGTCACCCAAATATGCAAGCAAAATCTACAATAAAAGGGCCCCTCGCAAGGGCCCTTTTATCAACCGCAATTAAACTCAGTGGGTCAGATACCGCACCCGGAGGATGCCATCAATGGCGCGGATCTCGCCGATCTCCTTGTCGGAGACCCGTGTCCCGATGTCCACCACAGTGTAGGCATACTCTCCCTTGGACTTGTTGGTCATGTTCTCCACGTTGACCCCCTCCTCGCTCAAAAGGGCGGTGATCTGGGCCAGGATGCCGGGGCTGTTCTTGTGAATGACGCACACCCGGGCTACGCCCGACCAGGGCTGCTCCAGGGTAGGAAGGTTCACGCTGTTGCGGATGTTTCCGTTTTCCAGGTATTCCCGCAGCTCCTGGGCCGCCATGACGGCGCAGTTCTCCTCGCTCTCGGGGGTGGAGGCGCCCAAGTGGGGGATGAGGGCCACGTTCTTACAGCCCGCCAGCTTATTGGTGGGAAAGTCGGTGACGTAGAAGGCCACCTTGCCGCTTTGAAGGGCGTTCACCAGGTCGTCCTCGTTCACCAGGCCGCCCCGGGCCATGTTGATGATCCGGACGCCTCCCTTCATCATGTGGATGGCGTCCTCGTTGATCATGCCCTTGGTCTCCTTGCTCATGGGCACATGGATGGTGATGTAGTCACAGTTTTTGTAGATGGTCTCCAGATCGGGAGCCAAATGGACCAACCGGGACAGGTTCAAAGCGGCGTTCACCGAAAGGAAGGGGTCGTAGCCGTAGACGTTCATGCCCAGCTTGGTGGCAATGTTGGCCACCTGAACGCCGATGGCCCCCAGGCCAATGACGCCCAGGGTCTTGCCCAGCACCTCGGGGCCCACGAACTGGCTCTTGCCCTTCTCCACCACCGTGGTCACGTCCACCCCGGCGCTCACCTGGGCGTCCACCCACTTGGAGCCTCCCACCACGTTCCGGGAGGCAAGCATCAGGGCGCAGACGGTCAGCTCCTTCACTGCGTTGGCGTTGGCTCCGGGCGTATTGAAGACCACGATGCCCGCCTTGGAACAGCGGTCCACGGGGATATTGTTCACTCCGGCGCCCGCCCGGGCGATGGCCCGAAGCGCCTCGGGAAACTCGTACTCCTGCATATCCGCCGAGCGGACCAGAACGCCGTCTTCGTTCTCCTCGCTGTCGGAGACGGTATAACGGGTCTTGTCCAGCTGGGACAGACCGGCGGGAGAGATCTTGTTTAACGTTTTGATCCTGAACATAGAAATACCTCCAAAAAGGGAAAAGGGACAAAGTAAAAAGGAAAAAGCTATTATTTTTCGGTCGCCAAAGGCGGCTTTTTTTAATGGTCCGGCTCTGCCGGACACATTAGCTTTTTACTTTTTCCTTTTTACTTTTACCTTTCCTTAGTTTTCCTTATCGAACTTCTGAATAAACCCGGCCAGCTTCTCCACGCCCTCTACCGGCATGGCGTTATAGATGCTGGCCCGCATACCGCCCACGTTCCGGTGGCCCTTCAGGTTGGTGAAGCCGGCGGCAGTGGCCTCGGCAATAAACTTGGCGTCCAGTTCCTCGCTCACCGAGCGGAAGGTCACATTCATGTCGGAGCGGCTGCCCGGCTGGGCGGCGCAGGTGAAGAGGCGGGAATCATCCAGCACGTCGTAAAGGAACTTCGCCTTGCCGTGCTTGATCTTCTCCATGCCTTCCACTCCTCCCTGGCTCTCCAGCCAGTCCAGAGTAAGGCCCAGCATATAGATGCACCAGCAAGGCGGGGTATTATACATGGAGTCCTTGTCGATCATGGTCTTGTAGCCCAGCATAAGGGGGGTATAGGGAAGCTCCTTTCCCGCCAGGGACTCCTTCACAATGACCACAGTGAGGCCCGCGGGGGCCATGTTCTTCTGGGCCCCGGCAAAGATGACGCCATACTTACTCACGTCCACGGGCCGGGAGAGAATGTCGGAGGACATATCGCACACCAGGGGCACATCCCCCGTCTCGGGGACATACTGCCATTCGGTGCCGTAAATGGTGTTGTTGGCGCAGTAGTAAAAATAGCTGGCCTTGGGGTCCAGCTTCAGCTGGGACTGAACGGGAATGTAGGTGTGGTTCTCATCCTCGCTGGAGGCGGCTACGCTGATCTCGCCGTATTTCTGAGCCTCCTTATAGGCCAGCTTAGCGAAGTTGCCCGTCACGGCATAGTCCGCCCGGCCCGTAGCTCCAATGAGGTTCAGGGGCACGGCGGAGAACTGGGTGGAGGCCCCCCCCTGAAGGAAGAGGACCTTATAGCCCTCGGGCACCTTCAGGGCCCTGCGGAACTTCTCCTGAGTGTCGTCAAAGATCTTCTGAAACACCTTGGAGCGGTGGCTCATCTCCATAACGGACATGCCGGAGCCCTGGTAGTTGGTGATCTCCTTCCCAGCCCGCTCCAGGGCCTCCAGGGGCAGCATGGAGGGGCCGGCAGAAAAATTATACACTCTGTTTTCCATGGTCTGGTCTCCTTTTTTGGGTTTGTATTCTGTATTCGCGGCGGAGGCAAGAGCCCGCCCTGCATGGCTTCAATCCTCGTGGGCCGCTTGCAGATCCTGGGTCTGTTCGATCTCGGTAAGCATATCCACCCTCACCTGGTGGCGGCCTCCCTCAAATTCGGCGTCCAGCCACTCGTCCACGATCATCTTGGCAGTCTCGATCCCGATGACCCGGGCGCCGAAGGCAATGATGTTGGTGTTGTTGTGCATTTTAGAGAGCTTGGCGGTATAGGGATCGCTGCACACACAGGCCCGGATCCCCTTTACCTTATTGGCCGCCAGAGAGATCCCCACCCCGGTACCGCAGATGAGGACGCCTCCGTCCACCTTTCCGTCCGCCACCAGCCGGGCCACTTTATAGCCCAGCACAGGGTAGTTGCAGCTTTCCGCGGAGCAAACGCCTACGTCCACTACCTCGATCCCTTTGGCCTCCAGATGGGCCTTGATCTCCCGTTTCATCTCCACCGCGGAATGGTCGTTGCCGATGGCAAGCTTCAAATCGGATCCCTCCCTCATTTCTTTGGCCTCAATTCACGCTTGTTTATTATATGTCATTCTTTTCCCCGTTGCAAGGGTAAACTCCACAAAAAAACGCCGTGGTACTTCCACGGCGTTTTTCTTTTGACTTTTTTAGTCGGTCACGTAGGGCAGCAGGGCGATCTGACGGGCCCGCTTCACCGCCACGGTCAGCTGGCGCTGATGCATGGCACAGGTGCCGGTGGCACGACGGGGACGGATCTTGCTCCGCTCGGTCAGGAACCGCTCCAGCTTGGCCGCGTCCTTGTAGTCGATAAGCTCTACCTTGTCGGCGCAGAAGGTGCATACCTTACGGCGCTTGCGTCCACGGGGACGCATCTCTTTTCCGGTATCCATAGGCATGGGAATTGACCTCCCTTATCATTTAATGTGGCCGTTTCTCTTTTAGAACGGCAGGTTGTCCTCATCGCCCACCAGTTCGGTGAACTGATCCTCCCCCGAGGGGGCGGCGTAACCGCCCGAAGGCTGGCTGGGGGCGGAGGGGGCGGAATAGCTCTGGCCGCCGTAGCTGCCGCTCTCCCCCTCCCGGCGGGAATCGCCGAAATAGAAGTTCTCCGCCACTACCTCAGCGGCGGTGCGCTTGTTGCCGTCCCGGTCCGTGTAGGAACGAATCTGGAGGCGGCCCTCCACCACGGCCATACGGCCCTTGGTAAAGTAGCGGCTGACGAACTCGGCAGTCTGACGCCAGGCGACCACATTGATAAAGTCGGTCTCCCGCTCACCGGTCTGCCGGTTCTTAAAGTCCCGATCCACCGCCAGGCGGGTGGTAGCCACCATCACGCCCGCAGGGGTCGTCTTGAGTTCCGGGTCGGCCACCAGCCGGCCCATGATAACGATATGATTGAGCATGTGGCCTCCCCCTTACTCGTCCAGGCAGACGATGATGGAACGCATCACGCCGTCGGTAATACGGAAGATACGGTCCAGCTCGGCGGGAAATGCCGGAGCGGCGGAGAAGGTCAGCCGGACATAGTGGCCGGTGGTCTGATCCTGGATGGGATAGGCCAGACGGCGCTTGCCCCACTCGTCCACCTCCACAGAGGTGGCGTTGTTCTCCGCCAGAGTCTTGAACCGCTCCACCAGGGCGGCGGTCTCCTCCTCGTTCTTGCGGGGGTCAATGATGAATACTGCCTCGTAGTTCGCGTTGAGCTTTGCCATTTTTGTGCACCTCCTTATGGTCTTGTGGCCCCCGGTCTCGCCGGGAGCAAGGAAGCTCTGTCTTTTGACAGGCTATATTATTATAACGAAATTTGGAAGAATGTCAAGAAATTTTCCCTGTTTTCATGGA
>CANOHR010000112.1 GCA_947565875.1 uncultured Pseudoflavonifractor sp. | reverse complement strand
ACCTATACATATTTACCCATTGTGATTCACCGGGAACACGAAGTCGAATTGGGACTTTCATAAAAAGCCAGACGTGACAGGCCGTTTCCTCCTGTCACGTCTGGCTTTTTACGGTTGGGGCGGGGGAGGTCTTCCCGTTATTTATGAATAGAGTTCTAAAGTCTCCAGCAGTACCTGGTCAAAACGGGCGGCGTCTAACTCCAGAGCCACCTCCACGTTGGGTTCCTCCCCCTTGGGAAGGGGCTCAAAGAGGAATTCGTGGGTCATATCCATCTGGGGGTGGTCGGAGCGGAAGCCCCTGGTATCGCAGACCGTCATACCCCGGGTAAATTCCCCCCGGGTCTCCACCGTCACATGCATTTTGGCGCTTTTGGTGATGACGGTGGGGTCGATCATCCACATCACCGCGCAGGCGTCACAAAAGCTGTCCCGGCCGGGCTTGCCCTCCCGGTCTCCGAAGAGCCGGGCGGCCAGTTGGGCGGCGGGGTTATGGATAGCCCTCACCCTGTCCCGCATTTCCGGGGTGGCTACCTGCTGCCGGGTGAGATTCAGGCCCACCATGCGGATGGGAATGCCGGCTTCAAAAACCAGCTTGGCAGCCTCGGGATCCACAAAGATATTGAACTCCGCCGCAGGGGTAGCGTTTCCGCCGGTGGTGCTGCCCCCCATGGTGAGGATCTCCGGGATCCTTTGGGCCAGACGGGGCTCCTTCAAAAGAGCCTGGGCAATGTTGGTGAGGGGGCCCAGGGTGATGAGGGAAACGTCGTCATGGTTCATAAAGGCGTCGATAATAAAGTCTACGGCATGCTGCTTTTCCAGCGGCTTTTGGGGTTCGGGGACCTGGATGTCTCCCAGACCTCCGGCGCCGTGGACATAGGAAGCATCCTGAAGGGGGACCAGCAGGGGCCTGGGGTATCCGGCAAAGACGGGAACGTCCATATAGCCCGCCACCTCTGTTACGTAGCGGGTGTTGCGCTGGGTGTTTTCAAGGCCCACGTTTCCCCCCACGGTGGTAATGCCGACTACGTCCAGCCGCTTCAGGCACAGAAGAAGGGCCAGGGCGTCGTCCACGCCGGTATCACAGTCGATAACGACCTTCCGTTTGTCTGCCATGGGCTTATTCCCCTTTGGCGGCGGCCTGGCCGGACTCTACCTTCCGGCGGCGGCGGATGGCCAGCATTCCGGTGATGCCCAGGGCGATGATGGTGGCGGCGTAGGGGATCATTTCCAGGAACTCGGTGGGGAAGTTGGTCTGATTCTTCATGGTGGTGGAAAGTTCCTGGCAGAAGCCGAAGAGGAGGGAGGCCAATGCCGAGCCAATGGGCTCGCCGTTTGCCATATTCTGGGCGGAAAGACCGATATAGCCCCGGCCGTTTGCCATGCCCTTCATGAAGAAGGTGACGAAGCTCATGGAGAGGAACGCGCCAGAGAGGCCCGTCATAACGCCGCAGATGGAGAAGGAGACATAGCCCACCTTGGGAACGGAGATGCCGACGGACTCGGCGGCATGGGGGTTTTCTCCCACCGCCCGGATCCGCAGGCCCAGCCGGGTCTTTTTCAGCAGCACCCACACCAGGAATACGCTGAGAAGGGCCAGCCAGGTAAGAAGGCTCTGGCCGGAGATGATCCTGCCGATGACAGGGATCTTCTCGATGAGCTTAAACAGTCCGCCGATGACGGGAGTATCGGGGCCCAGGTTGGGGATCTGATAGGACCGGAAAGCGCCGGCTGTGGTGGACTTTTCTCCGGTGAGAAGGTACATGACGAATACCGTGCCGCCTGTGGCCGCAAGGTTAAAGGCGATACAGGTGAGGTACAGGTCCGCCTTGCCGGAAATGCTGGCAAAGGCGATGATGAGCCCGGAAACGAGCCCCACGGCGATGCCGCCCAAAAGGCCGACCCACATGTTGCCGCTATAGTGGGCGCAGATGACGGCCCCCAGAGCGGACCAGAGGATCATGCCCTCAAGGCCCATGTTGAACATGCCCGCCTGCCGGCAGATGAGAGCGGCGAGAGCGGCGAAGATGAGGGGGGTGGAAAGACGGATGGCGTCGGCTACAAATGCGATCCAATCGATACTCATAGCGAAACTCTCTCCTTTCTTAAGCTGCCGTATTGGCTTGCTGCTTTTGCTTCCTCGCGGCCTCTTCCTTCTCGGCGGCCTTGAAGATGAGCTTGTGCTTGGTGCCCGACATAAAGGACTCGGCGGCAATGAGCAGGATGATGATGCCCTGGATCACGGTGATAAACTCCTTGGGGATGTCGCCAGAGGTATTCACCACGTCGGCGCCGATGCGGATGTACGCCAGGAACAGAGCGCCAATGGGTACCAGCGCCGGGTTCTTTTTTGCCAGCACCGCCACCAGAAGGCCGTCAAAGCCGTGCTGGGTGGTGGCGGTCCACTGGAAGCGGGTGTAGTTGCCCAGCATTTCGGTGGCGCCCGCGATACCGGCCACGCCGCCGCCGATAAGTTGGGCGGCAAAGGAGATGCCCACCGCCGAAAGGCCTACCGCCCCGGCAAACTGAGGGTTCTCGCCCACCAGGCGCATCTTCCAGCCAAAGCTGGTCTTATAAAAGAGAATGGCTACCAAGACGACGCAGAGGATGGCGATAATAAGGCCGGACTGGACCCGGAAGGACTTAAGGACGGCGAAGAAGCCCTCCTTACCCTGGACGTTTGAAAAGAGCCGGGGCATCTGGGCGTTTTCGGGAAGCTCCAGGGAGCCGATAAAGGCAATGGTGTTATCCTTCATGTGATACCGCATGATCCAGGTGGCAAGGAAGCCGATGATGCTGTTGAGCATCAGGGAGACCACTACCACGTTGGCGTTGAATTTCCGCTCCATGATGGCGGGGATAAAAGCCATGACCACGCCGGTAAGAGCCGCCACAAGAAAGAGCAGGGGCAGCATCACAGGGGCGGGGAGGGCGTTGCCCAGCTTGACGGAGACAAAGGTGACCGTACAGGCCGACAGCATAAAAATACCTTCGGGTACCAGATTGAAGCGGTTGACCGCGTACATAAAGCACATGGAAAGACCGCAGATGGTAAAGGGAATGGCCAGGTTGATGACGCTGCCGATCCGGCGGGGGGAGGAGAAGGGACCCAGGATAAACTGCCGGACGATGTAAACGGGATCGTCACTGATGGCGTAAAGGATCACAAGGGCTACCGCATAGGCGATGACAAGGCCCACCAGAGTACGGACCACCTCCATGGTGGTTTCGATCTTTTGCGTCTTGCTCACAGTAATCCCTCCATTTCTGCCGCTGTCATTTCCCGGACGCCCAGCATGTATTCGCCAAGCACGTCCTCGGAGACCTCATTGGCCTTGGGGAAGGCGGCTGCGATCTTGCCCTTGCGCATGACCAGCAGCCGGTCGGAACACTCCAGCACCTCATTGAGGTCGGCGGAGATCAAAAGACAGGCCAGGTTTTCCTCCCGGGCCTTGCGGACAATGGTTTTGCGGATCATCTCGGCGGTACCCACGTCGATGCCCCGGGTGGGCTGGCAGGCCAGCAGGAAGTTGGCGCCGGAGGTAAATTCCCGGGCCACCACCACCTTCTGGATGTTGCCGCCCGAGAGCATCCGCACCGGTTCGTCGGGGCTGTCGCAGGCGATCTCAAAGTCCTTGATGTATTGGGCCACCAACTCATCGATCTTTTTGGCGTCCATAAAAAGACCTTTTTTGAACTCTTTTTTGGCAAAGCGGTCGGCGACAATATTCATTTTGATGGACATGTTGCCGGCCACGCCCTCCACCATCCGGTCCTCGGCGATGTAGGCCATGCCCAGGTCCCGGATCTCCCGGACGCTCTTGCCTTTGATGGAGGCGCCGTTGAGTTGTACTTCTCCGGAAGCAAAGGAGCCCAGACCGGAAAGCACCTGGGCAAGCTCGGTCTGGCCGTTGCCCTCCACACCGGCGATACCCACCACCTCACCGGCGTGGATATCAAAGGAAAGACTGTCGATCACATTCTTACCAATGGAATTTATTTTGACCAGATCCCGGATGGAGACCACGGGGGTACCCAGCTTGGGATCCTCTTTTTCGATTTTAAGTACCACGTCCCGGCCCACCATCAGCTTGGAAAGCGACGCCTGGGTCAGGTCCTTGGTATCGTAAGAGCCCATGCAGGCGCCGTGACGCAGAACGGTGACACGGCTGCAGATGTGCATGACCTCTTCCAGCTTGTGGGAAATAAAGATGACGGAAACCCCGTCGTCCCGAAGGATAAAGAGTTGTTCAAAAAGCTCTTCCGTCTCCTGAGGAGTAAGGACGGCGGTAGGCTCGTCCATAATGAGGATCTTGGCGCCCTTGATAAGGGCCTTGAGAATTTCTACCTTCTGCATTTGCCCGACGCTCAGATCAGCAACCTTGGCCCGGGCGTGGAGCCCGTCAAGAACGGCCTTTATGACTTTGAAAAGGCAGTGGCCGATACCCAGGC
>CANOHR010000111.1 GCA_947565875.1 uncultured Pseudoflavonifractor sp. | reverse complement strand
TTACTGGCGTAAGGCAAGGAGACAAAACGCAGTCCGGGGGCGGCTTGGGCCCCGCAAAACCGCGTTTGCCCTTGTCAAGCGAAGCTATTCCCAGGGATAAGATTCCTCTTCCTCATAGGGCGCCAAATTCTCCAGCTTCCCCTCCTCATTCAGCCGGCATCCGTCCAGCCAGGTCTCCATCTCCCGCCCGGTGCTGTCGGTATAGAGGCTGGAAAGAATGACCCTGTCCCCTTTTTCCAGTTCCAATTCCTCCACCGGAATGGAAAGGTCCCGGATCCTCATTCCCTGGGCGATCTCCTGCCGCTCCTCGCTCCAGAAGACCGCATCGTTGATCCACAAACGGAGGCTCCCCTTCTCCACCTCCAGTTCCTGCCAGCCCTCCCGGGTCTTATACTGTCCGGGCTCGATCCACTCCAGATTGGCCTCCAGGCTGTAGACCTCCATTTTCTCTCCCGGCGTTCCTCCCATGGACCAGCCCAGATTTCCGTAAAAGGAAAGCTTCGTATCTCCCAGCAGATAACTCTCCCTTCCCAACTCCTGATTCACCGTCACCCCGTCGGTGGTAAAGCCCACCGACAGCGTGATATCATCCACAAGAGGACAGGTGAGAAGGGCGGAAAAGCTTCCTCCCGCCCCCGGCTCTCCCGGAACCTCTACCGCCGCAAAATCGGGCCCCACAGCAGAAAACACCGCCGTCATCCCCTCCCGGTACTTCCGGGGCGTAGCAGTCAGGGAGAAGGTCACCGTCCCCGCCCTCAGGTCCATCTCCAGGATCTCGCAATTTTTCCCGGCGGTGACGCTGTTCTGCTCCTCCAGGATCTCCCGCACCTGTCCGGTGAGGGAATTGATCTGCTGGAAGACGGTATTGTCTATGCTGGATATATTATAATGTAGGCTGCCGATCTGGTTTTCCAGACTGTTGATCCGGCTCATCAGGAAAACCCCGGCCCCGATCCCCGCCACTACAGCCAGTACGAGAGGCCACCGCCTCCAGCGCTTTGGCTCTGCCGGTGGCGGGACCAGCCGCTTGGCAATGGCCTCCAATGCCTTCAGTTCCCGCTCGGTAAGCTCATGGTCCGCCCCCTCGCTCTCCTCCAGGCCCAAAAGGCTTCCTACGGATACGCCAAAAAGCTTACTCATGGCAATGAGTTTATCCAGTTCAGGCACAGTGGATCCAGACTCCCACTTGCTCACCGATTGCCGGGCCACCCCCAGCCTTTCCCCCAGTTCCTCCTGGGAAAAGCCCGCGTCCTTCCGCCGGGCCTGGATCTGTTCTCCCAATGTCATACACTCTCGTCCCCTTTCCGGTATCGCTGGCATCAGGATACCAGAAGTCCACCCAAAAATCCACCATTCAGCGGGTTCTTTTTGTCACCTGGCGGTTGCCTTGTGGAAAAAGCCTCCTATTTCAGCGTATATTTTTCGCTGTAGGCCGCCTCCAGACGCTGAAACTCCTCGTCTCCCTCCTTTCGCTCCCGGAGGGATTCGTGGACGTTCATTCCGTAATGCTCCATCTCCGCCACGCACCCGGCGATATTGGAGCAGTGGTCCGCCACCCGCTCCAGGTCATTGAGTACATCAGACCAGACAAACCCAACCTCCAGCGAACACTCCCCCTTCTGCATCCGCCGGATGTGACGGGAGCGCATCTCCTCCTTCAGCCGGTCCACCACCTCCTCCAAAGGCTCCACCCGGCCTGCGCAGGCCAAGTCGTCCGTGCGGAAGGCGGCCAAAGCCAGACTCAGGATCTCCCCTACCGCCCCGGACAGGACCTCCAATTCCCCCCGGGCGGCCTGAGAAAGCTTCCATTCCCTTTTCTCCATCTCTTCGGCCGCCTCCAGCAGATTCATTCCATGATCCCCGATCCGCTCAAAGTCCCCGATCACCTTCAGCAGCTTGGCGGCCTGGGCGCTGTCCGAGCCACTGATGGGACTGGCGCTGAGCCGCACCAGATAGGTACTCAGGATATCCTCATAGTGGTCGATCTTTTTCTCTCTTTCCCGCAGCCTCTCCCCCCGGCCCGGATCATATTCCGTCAGGGCCTCCAACCCCCAGCGCAGATCCTCCGCCGCCAGCTCCGCCATCTTTCCCGCCACCTCCCGGCACCGCTCCAGCGCCACCGCGGGGGCCGCCAGCAAACGCTCATCAAGTTCCGAAAGCTCCTCTGTCCCTCTCCCCTCAGGCACCAGCCGATTTACCAAGGCCTCCAGCACTCCGGCCAGCGGCAGCATAAGAAGGGTACACAGCACATTGAATACCGAGTGGATCACGGCGATCCCCAGCCGGGAGACCGGCCCCTCCAACACCGTGGGATGGACCGTACCCCGGAGGACGCAAAAGACGGTAAGCCACACTGCCGTACCGATCACGTTAAAAAGCAGGTGGATCATAGCGGTCCGTTTGGCGTTCCGGTTGGCCCCTACCGAGGAGAGCATGGCGGTAGCGCAGGTGCCGATGTTCTGTCCCATGATAATGGGGATAGCCGCCCCATAGCTCACCTGCCCCGTCACCGCCAAAGCCTGCAAAATGCCCACCGAGGCGGAGCTGGACTGGATCACGGCGGTAAGCACCGCCCCCGCCAGCACTCCCAGGACGGGGTTCTGGAAAGCGATAAAGAGCCGCTGGAAGCCGGGGACCTGTCCCAGCCCCGCCACCGCGCCGGACATGGTCTCCATGCCGAACATCAGGGTGGCAAAGCCCAGCAGGATGGTGCCCGTGTCCTTTTTCTTGCCGCTCTTCCCGGACAGATAAAGGATCACGCCCACAAGGGCCAGCACCGGGGTGAAGGAGGAGGGCTTCAAAAGCTGTACCAGCAGGCTCCCCCCATCCAGCCCCGTCAGGCTCAGCACCCAGGCGGTGACGGTGGTGCCCACGTTGGCCCCCATGATGACATAGATGGCCTGTTTCAGGGTCATGAGCCCCGAGTTGACAAAGCCGATGACCATAACGGTGGTGGCCGATGAGCTTTGGATCACCGCCGTCACCCCGATCCCGGTGAGAAGCCCCACCGCAGGCCGTCCTGTAAGCCGCCCCAGCACGGAGCGGAGGCTTCCCCCCGCCCGCCGCTCCAGGGCTTGTCCCATAACGCTCATGCCGAAGAGAAACAGGCTCAAGCCTCCCAGCATGGTCAGAAGATCAAAAATATCCATGTCCTTCCCCTTTCTTCCTCTTTGATTCTTCCCTTTTGTCCCGGAGGACAAACCTTTTTATTTCCCGGGCAAAGAAAAAAGCGAGGCTTTGCCACGGAAAACCGCAACAAAGTCTCGCTTCTTCCTCATCCTGCCGGATCCGCTCATGGGGATCGTATTGACGACAGGATAAACGCGGAAAACCGCGCAAGCTACTCCCTTTATTTCCCTTTAAGTATACCAGCCCCTACCAGGGCTTGTCAACCGTCTCTTTTATTCCCGGCCCTCCAGCGCCGCCAGGGCCGCTCTCTTCGCCTTTTCCGCATCCAGGCTCTCCCCGGTGAAATGCTCCAGGGCCAGGATGGCCTGGTGGAGGAGCATTCCCATGCCGTTCATGGCGGAATGTCCCCCCTCCCTGGCCCGCTTCAGAAGGGCGGTCTCCGCCGGAGCGTAGATAACGTCGCACACCGCCGCCTCCGGAGGCAGGGCGTCCACAAAGCGCAGGTCGTCAAACCGGTTTTCCGTCCCCGCCATTCCCAGAGAGGTGCAGTTCACCAGGAGCTCGCTCTCCTCCGCCAGACGGCAAAGCTCCGCCGTCCCGAACCCGGCGGGAGTCATCCGCTCTGGGGCGATCTCGCAGATCCCCTCCGCCTTCTCCAACCTCCGGTTGGACACGGTCACATGGGCCCCGGCTCCCGCCAGCGCCGCCGCTACCGCCTTGGCCGCTCCGCCGGCTCCCAGCAGCAGCACCCGCTTCCCCGCCGGCGGCACTCCCAGATCCTCCAACGCCCGGAGAAACCCCGCCCCATCGGTGTTATATCCGTAATATTTTCCATTCCTTATACAGACCGTATTCACCGCCCCGCAGGCCGCCGAGATGGGATCCAACTCGTCCATAAGAAGGGCCAGGGCCTCCTTGTGGGGCATGGTGGCGTTGAACCCGGCGTATCCGGCAAAATCGGCGCAGCGAAGCCACCGCTCGGTCTCCCCCCGGGTGACCCGCTGGCAGAGGTAGATATAGTCCAGGCCAAGGGCAGAGATCATGGCGTTCTGGATGAGAGGGGACTTGGAGTGGAGAATGGGGTCCCCAATGACGCAGAGCTTCCTGGCAGTGTTGGTCAACTCTATCTGCATATCCTTTCTCTCCCTTCACCGGCTGGATCCGGGGGATCGCTGTTGCCCCCGAATATCCATATTACTACAAACAGAAGAAGCCCGGTATAATAAAATACCAATTTATTCAAAAATTCTTTTCGCAATGATCCATTCCTGTGGTATAATGTCCGCAAAGCGGACATTATACGGACCACACTGAATATACCACAACGGCCCTTCGGGCCTGTGGTATACTATACTCAAACGCCGCCCTA
>CANOHR010000110.1 GCA_947565875.1 uncultured Pseudoflavonifractor sp. | reverse complement strand
CCGGTTGGCGGAAACGGAGTTATCCATGGTCTGCTGGTCGATAGCCCTCTGCTGATAGGTGGCGTGATCCCGGACCTGAATGGTGTAGAGCCGGTAAAAAAGAGGGGCAAAGGCCACCACGCCGAACAGCAGAGGGCTATCGACCAGCAGACCATGGATAACTCCGTTTCCGCCAACCGGGGAGATATTCTGGACGCTAACGGTAATGTTTTGGCCATGTCCGCAACGGTCTATGATGTGATCCTGTCTCCCAAAGACTTTGAAAAGCTTCAGGAGCGCTGGGATGATAAATTTACCGACGACAGCGGCCGGGCCATGACGGAGAAGAAAGATTACTACCCCCGGCCGGAGGCGGAGGATGTGGCCTCCGCCCTCTCCGCCATTCTGGGGTTGGACCCGGAGGGGGTACTGAAAAAACTGGAGAAAAACTCCTACTATGAGATCGGCGCCAGCCGGGTAGAGACCGAGGCCGCCGATGAGATCCGTACCCTTATTAAGGAACAGCATCTTTCCAACAGTATTTTGCTCATCCCTACCGCCAAGCGGTACTATCCCTACGGCACCCTGGCGGCTCAACTCATCGGCTGGGTGAACTGGAAAAATGATAATCGGGGAGCCTATGGTATGGAGGCTCTTTATGAGGAGGATCTGGCGGGGGAGACGGGCCGGGTGGTCACCGCTAAAAATGCCTCTGGTACAGAGATGAAATACTCCTTCCAGGACTATTATGACGCGTCCGACGGCAATACCCTCCACCTGACGGTGGACGCTACTATCCAGTATTACTGTGAGCGGATCCTGGAAAAGGGCATTGAAATGTTCGATGTGCAGAACGGCGGTTTTGTCATCGCCATGGACCCCAAGACGGGAGCGATCAAGGCTTGGGCCAATTCGCCCAGCTATGATCTGAATACTCCCTGGTCAGTGACCGATCCGGTACTCAGTGAATATTTGGCCGCGGTGCAGGAAGATCCTACCGCCGCTGAGGACGCCTACAAGACCGCACTGGGACAAATGCAGAATCGCCAGTGGCGCAACAAAGCCATGAACGACTCCTATGAACCCGGTTCCACCTTTAAATCCATGGTGTTGGCCGCGGCGCTGGAAGAGGGGGTCATCAATGAAAACTCCACCTACTACTGCCCCGGTTACTATGTGGTGGGAGACAACAAGATCGAATGCTCCATGAAGGCGCCGGGCCATAAGCAGCAGAGCCTGGCCCAGGCGGTAGCCAACTCCTGTAACCCGGCCTTTATGATGATCGGTCAGGCCTTGGGGGCCGAAAAGTTCTATAATTATCTGGAGGACTTTGGCTTTCTGGAAAAAACAGGGATCGATATGCAGGGCGAGGGTAATAGTATCGTTTGGCCAAGGAGTACCTTTATCGCACCCAGTACCCAGCAGAATACCTACCTGGCTACCGCGTCCTTTGGCCAAGGATTTCAGGCCACCCCCATCCAGCTTATTACGGCGGCCTCGGCGGTCATCAACGGCGGCCATCTGATGCAGCCCTATGTGATGGAGTCCATTACCGCCCCTGACGGGACCATTGTAAAGCAGACCGAGCCCACCGAGGTCCGCCAGGTGGTCAGTGAAGAGACCTCCCGGCGCTGCCGGACCATCCTGGAGGGAGTGGTGAACGGCGGTACCGGCAAGCGGGCCTATGTTCCCGGCTACCGCATTGGCGGAAAAACGGGCTCTTCCGAAACGGTGGAAAGCCGCCGGGGAGAGGACCGGACCATTGTGTCCTTCCTGGGGTTTGCCCCTGCCGATGATCCCCAGATCGTAGTGCTGCTGGCCTATGACGCTCCCAAGCCGGTGAGTCATGGAAGCAATTTTACCGCGCGCAACTACTATATCTCCGGCGGCAACATGGCTGCCCTTATGGCGGGGGAACTGCTGGGGGATATCCTGGACCATATGGGGATGGAAAAGACCTACACCGAGGCGGAACGGGCCAAGATCGACGTGACTGTGCCCAAAGTGGTAGGCCAGACCGCACAGATCGGTATCGAGGCGGCAAAAAATATGGGCTTCAGTGTCCGCACCGTAGGGGAGGGGGATACCGTTACAGCCCAGATCCCTACCGGCGGCGCTGTGATCCCCAGCGGCAGTGAGATCGTCCTCTACCTGGGGGAGGAGAAACCCACCGATCTGGTGACCGTTCCGGATCTCCGGGGGAAGACTGCCACACAGGCCCAGGAGGCCCTGGCCCAAAACGGCCTTTATCTGAAGGTGGGCGGCTCCAGCAGCTATATGTCCTCGGGCGCCATTGTGGCAAGCCAGGAACTGGCCATTGGCACCCAGGTGGAGCGTGGCTCGGTGGTGGTGTGCTTATTCTCAGACAATACCATGACAGACTAAAAAGAAAGGCGGAAAATCGGGGTGCCGTGGGGATAACGACGGAGCGGAGCAAAATGCGCGGCGGGGCAAAGCCCCAGAGCGGATTTTGCGAAGTCGGAGGAGTTATATCCCGCGGCGATCACCCCGGTTTGGAGCCAGACAAGGCTTTTGTGTACTGTCCCGCAAAAGAAAAGCCAGGGAGGAAAAGAGAGATACCCCATCAAATCTTTGGGGATGAGGTGTTTCTATGCGTCTTGACGCGCTGTTGGAGGGAACGGGATGTTCCAGAGGGGAAAGAGGAGAGACCGAGATCACGGGGCTTTCCTATGACAGCCGGACACTCAAGCAAGGAGACCTGTTTGTGGCCCTGCGGGGCTGCCGGACAGATGGGCATCGCTACATTGAGGAGGCCCGGGACCTGGGTGCCGCCGCCATTGTGGCGGAGGAGGGGGAAAATGTGTTGCTAGTCCCCGACAGCCGTCTGGCCCTTGCCACTCTTTCAGCCAACTGGTTTGGACATCCAGCCAGGGAACTGACGGTGGTGGGGGTTACAGGTACCAATGGGAAAACGACTACCACGACTCTCCTGTGGGGAATGCTCCAGCAGGTGCTGGGGATCCCGGTGGGGCTGATCGGCACCAACGAAAACCGGGTGGGGCAGGAGACTTTTCCAGCCCAGCGGACCACTCCGGAAAGCTATGAGGTCCACCGCTGGCTTCGGCAGATGGTGGATGCCGGATGCAGTCATGTGGTGATGGAGGTCTCCTCCCATGCCCTGTGCATGGACCGGGTGGCGGGGATCCCCTTTACGGTGGGAGCCTTTACCAATCTCTCTCAGGACCATCTGGATTTTCATAAGACCATGGAGGCATACCGGCAGGCAAAGGGGAGGCTTTTTCAGCAAAGTGAGACCGCCGTTTTGAATCTGGACGACGAGGCGGGGCGATACTATGCCCAGCGTTTGGAGGGAAAGGTCATCACCTATTCCGAACGCCGGGAGGAGGCGGATCTTACCGCCGAGAACCTGGCTTTGTACCCTGACAGGGTGGAATTTGAGGCAGTGACAAAGGAAAAACTGGCCCATGTGTGTCTGCCCATCCCCGGAAGCTTTACCATTTATAACGCCCTGTGTGCTTTAGGCTGTGCCCAGGCTTTGGGACTTCCTCTGGAGAAGGCCGCTGAAGCGCTGACTGACGCGCCGGGGGTAAAGGGTAGGATGGAGGTTGTGCCCCATTCGGGACCGGGTACGGTGATTATCGACTATGCCCACACCCCCGACGCTCTGGAAAAGGTCCTTACCACCCTTCGGGGCTTTACCCCGGGGCGGCTTATCTGCCTTTTTGGCTGCGGAGGGGATCGGGACCGGGGAAAACGGCTCATTATGGGAGCGGTCTGCGCTGACCTGGCGGATGTGTGCGTGGTGACCTCCGACAACCCCAGAAGCGAGAGGCCGGAGGCTATTATCAGCGACGTTCTCCGGGGTATGGTCCGGTTTGACAAGGTGAAGATCGTGGAGCCCGACCGTGTCCGGGCCATCCGCCTGGCCCTTTCTTTGATGAAGGAGGGGGATACCCTGCTGCTGGCGGGAAAGGGCCATGAGACTTATCAGGAAGTAAACGGGGAAAAAAAACCTCTGGACGAACGGGAAATCGTTGGCAAGGCAGAACAGGTGTGATACAATATAGGACCGTATAAAACGAGGGACGAAAGAGTTGGAGGAGCGGACCATGGAGAACATACAGGGAATCATTGTAGGGATCCTGCTGGTGACGGCATTGAGTTTTGGGCTTACCGTCCTGCTGGGGAGGCTGCTGCTTCCTCTGCTGCGGCGGCTGAAGGCGGGACAGTCCATCAAGGAGATCGGTCCCACTTGGCACATGTCCAAGCAGGGGACCCCCACCATGGGGGGGCTGATGTTCATTGCGGCCATTGGGATCCTGGTTCTGGCCGGGGGCTTTGGCCATATCCAAAACGGAGACCGGGGAGCCCTCTATGTCTATGGTTTTGCTTTGGTTTTCGGAGTCATCGGCTTTATTGACGACTATATGAAGGTGGTCCACCACGAAAATACGGGGCTTACTGCCGGATGGAAGTTCCTTTTGCAACTCTCCGCCGCCATCCTGATGACGGTGCTGCTCCGCTATGAGGGATATCTCCGGCC
>CANOHR010000109.1 GCA_947565875.1 uncultured Pseudoflavonifractor sp. | reverse complement strand
AACAAGGAAGGCGGGGATCTTATGCAGGAGCATGAGCTTCAGTTCCATATCAAGTGTAAAAAGGGGGATGTGGGCCGGTACTGCATCCTGCCCGGAGATCCTGGCAGGTGCGAGAAGATCGCCGCCTATTTTGACGACCCTTATAAGGTCCAGCAAAACCGGGAGTATGTGGTCTACACTGGCACCCTTCTGGGAGAGAAGGTCAGCGTCTGCTCCACGGGGATCGGCGGCCCCTCCGCCGCCATCGCCATGGAGGAACTGGCCGCCATCGGGGCGGACACCTTTGTCCGGGTGGGCACCTGCGGAGGGATCGCCCTGCAGGTCCGCTCCGACGACGTGGTCATCGCCACCGCTGCCGTCCGCCACGAGGGGACCAGCCGGGAGTATGCCCCCATTGAGTTTCCCGCCGTCAGCGACTACCAGGTCCAAGCGGCCATGGTCCAGGCGGCGAAGAATCTGGGCAAGCCCTGGCACGCGGGGGTGGTCCAGTGCAAGGACTCTTTCTACGGACAGCATAGCCCCCAGCGCATGCCGGTGAGCTATGAGCTTCTCAGCAAATGGGAGGCATGGAAGCGGCTGGGGGTACTGGCTTCCGAGATGGAGTCGGCGGCTCTCTTCTGCTGTGCCGCCGCCCTTGGTGTCCGCTGCGGCTCCTGCTTCCACGTGATCTGGAATCAGGAGAGGGAGACCGCGGGGCTGGATCAGGAGGAGAGCCACGACCTGTCCGCCGCCATTGAGGTAGGGGTCGAAACGGTAAAGCTTCTCATAGAGGAAGACCGGAAAAAGAGATAAGGAGAGAGCATATGCCGACGACTGTAGATACAGAGACCGCTCAGGAGACCCTGAATATTATTGAGAAGGCCATCCGGGATTTTTCCTGGCAGACTGCTGCTGTACTGGTATGCCTGCTGGTGGCCTCCGTGGTGGCCATCCGGGTCCTGGTGAGCCTGGCGGACCGGGCCATGACCCAGGCTAAGCTGGACCGGGGGGTGCGGGTTTTCCTGCGCTCCGGGCTGAAGGTGGTCCTGTGGCTGGTTGCCATCTGCGTCCTGCTGGGCTATCTGGGCGTTCCCATGACCTCCATGGTGGCGCTCCTCAGCGTCCTGGGTCTGGCGGTATCTTTGGCCGTTCAGGGGACCTTGTCCAACCTGGCGGGTGGGATCCTGATCTTGACCTCCCATCCTTTTGCCGCCGGAGATCTTGTGGAGACAGGGGAGATCAAGGGAACCATTCAGGAGGTGGGACTGATCTATACCAAGCTGGACACCGCCGATAACCGGGTGGTCTTCATTCCCAATGGCGAGATCTCGGGCAGAACGATCACCAACTACAGCGCCAACCCCACCCGCCGGGTGGATCTGAGCTTTACCACCTCCTATGACGATCCTCCAGAGAAGGTAAAGGAGTGCATTGCCCAGGTGGTAGGGGAACATCCCCTGACCCTTCCCACCCCGGAGCCTTTGATCCGGGTCAGCAGCTATAAGAGCAGTTCGATAGAATATGTGGTGCGGGCATGGTGCGCCACCGAGGATTACTGGACGGTGTACTTTGACCTGACGGAGCAGGTGAAGACCGCTTTTGACAAGGCGGGGATCGAGATGACCTACGATCACCTGAACGTCCATGTGGTGGAGAAATGAAGAGGGGGAAGAGAGAATGATGAAGAACGGTGCTGCTGAACTGAGCCGGGGCCTGCGGTTTATTTTGGGCGGGGTGGGAGCGAACCTGCTGGTGACCTTCCTGCCGGGAGGAATGGCTTTGGCTGCGGCGGGGATCTGCTACGCCCTCACCGCCCTGGGGCTCTTTTTTGCCGCCCGGGCGGACAAGCGTTTTTGGGCCCCTCTTGTTCTCTTGACGGCCAATACCTTTTTGGTGGATATTCTGTACGGCCGCAGTGCCGACGGTCCTTCCGCCCTGCTGGTGGGTGTGGCGGACCTGGTCCTGAACGTGCTGGTGGTCTGCATGATCTGCCTCTTTACCCTGCCGTTCCTCAAGGGGAAGCCGGAATCGGGGGAGAAGCAGGGACAGTGGGCCTGGAAGTGTGAGATCGCCTCGGCGGTATGCGCTCTCAGCGTGGCCCTGATGAAGGATGTGCCGGGAATGGAGCAATTTAAGTATAGCCTGTCCATGCTCTCCTCCCTGACGATGCTTTTTACGACCATCTTTTACCTGTATTTTCTATGGAAGGCCGGTGGGGCCTTACGGGCAAACCCATAAAACAAAAACGCGGCGCCGGTCTAAACCAGCGCCGCGTTTTCTTTTCACTCCGGTACAGCCAGCCCATGGAGGAAGGAGCCTCCCATGACCTCGCCGCCGATGGCAGTGTTTTTGCGTACAAGCAGATGGGCGATCACTCCCGTTTCCCCGGTGGGATAGTTCAGGATCTCATAAGTATACCGCCGCACCCGCTTTCCGGCGTATTTGGTAAGGTCGAAGCCTTGCCCCGTCTGAAGTTCCAGGTATTGACTGTATTCCGGTCCAAACTCTTTGGGAAGTTCCAACTCCTCCACCAGCACAGCCTGGGGGGAGACCTGCCAGCCCCATTCCTGGAGGTAGGCCACCCGGTCTTCCTCTGTCTTGAGCCCCTTGGGACTTACCGCCGCGGAGGCCGCTGTTCCTCGGTTTCCAAGCAGGGCCACCGCTGCCGCCGACACGCAGAGTACCGCCGCCAGCGTGAATACAATTTTCTTTTTGTTGATCTTTGCCGACCAAATAAACATCTGCACCGCCCCTTATCTTTTTGGCTTTGCTCTATTGATATGGAAAAAGGGCTTGTCATATGATAAAATAAATAAAATCAAGGCGGAAGAAGGCCGAGATGCCGGAATTTGAAAAAGGAGGCGGAGACCATGGCGCTGGAACGGGTGGATAAGATTTTGGCCAACACAGGCCGCTGGTCCCGGAAGGAGGCTGCCGACCTTGTCCGGGCCGGTCGGGTCTTGGCGGAGGGGACGCCTGTGTGCCGCCGGGAGGAAAAGTTTCCCATTGGGACCCGATTCCAGGTGGATGGAGAGGATATCTCTACAGAGAAATACGTCTATCTGATGCTCCATAAGCCTGCGGGTCTTGTTTCCGCCACTGAGGATCCCAGGGAGCCTACGGTCCTGTCCCTTCTGCCCGAACACCTGCGGCGGATCGGCCTTTTTCCGGCGGGACGGCTGGATAAGGATACGGTGGGGCTGCTGCTCCTCACCAACGACGGGGCCTTGGCTCATGCCCTTCTGGCGCCCAAGAACCATGTGGACAAGCGCTATCTGGTCCGGGTGGAGGGGACGCTGGATGGGGAGGATGAAAAGGCCTTTCGGGAGGGGATGGTCCTGGGAGGCGGTTTCCAATGCCTCCCTGCGGGGCTGGAGATTTTGGGACCCCACGACGCGGTGGTGACCCTCCGGGAGGGAAAGTATCACCAAATCAAGCGGATGTGCGCGGCCAGGGGCAAACGCGTCATTTTCCTCAAGCGCCTTACCTTTGGTCCGCTGGCCCTGGACGAGACCCTGGAGCCGGGGCAGTGGCGGCCGCTTGCGGAGGAGGAACGAAAGGCCCTTTGGGAGGCGGCCGGACCGCTTTAGGCAATTTCCACAAAAAACTTGTCGATTGCTATTGAAAAGAGAAAAAAAGTTCGCTATAATGTAAGAAGCGAAAAATCGATTTATCCCAGACTTATAAAAAGGGAGGGTCCCAAATGCCCAACAGGATTTTTCAGAGCGTTGTACTTCAAATGAAGGAAGGGACGGACCGGGCGGTGGGTGTGATCGACGCGGAAGGCACGGTGATCGCCTGCAACGACCTTTCCTTGATGGGGGAGCGCTGGCCCGGCGCAGCGGAGACCGCCAACGCCGCAGAGACGCTGGTAACCTGGGAGGGGAGGACCTTCAAGGCCCTGACCCGTTGGGGCGCCCAGTTGGAGTATGCCAGCTTTGTGGTGGGGGACGACGCCACAGCCCGCGCTCTGTGCGCGGTAGCCTCGGTGGCCCTGAACGGCGCCAAACAAAACTATGAGGAAAAGCATGACAAGGGCACCTTTGTGAAGAATATCATCTCGGACAACATCCTATTGGGGGATATCTATGTCCGGGCCAAGGAGCTCCATTTTGACTGCGATGTACACCGGGGCGTATTCCTGGTCCGGCAGGCTGAGTCTGCCAACCCCTCCATGATCGACGCCATCCAGGCGATGTTTCCCGACAAGCAGACCGATTTTGTCCTGTCGGTAAGCGAAACCGATGTAGTTCTCATTCGCCAATTCCCCGAGGGGATCGAGGGAAAGAAGCTGGACAAGCTGGCCCGGCAGATCCAGGAGGATCTGGCCGCCCACCAAGAGATCCAGGTGGTAGTGGGTATCGGTACGGTGGTATCCAACATTCGGGATCTGGCCCGCTCCTATAAAGAGGCCCAGCTTGCCATCGAGGTAGGCAAGGTCTTTGAGACGGAGCAGACCGTCATCAACTACGAGAACCTGGGCATTGGCCGGCTCATCTACCAGCTTCCCACCACCCTGTGCGAGAT